>CAYSAA010000219.1:0-6756 GCA_964428905.1 uncultured Atribacterota bacterium | reverse complement strand
TACCTCGATGGGTTTTTCTACTCAATCGGGGATTCCTATGGGAAATAGGGTAGGAGAACTTGACCCTTTTATTATTCCCTATATTATGGAAAATGAATCTTTGTCCTTTGAAGATGTTATGGATATATTAATCAAGCGAGGAGGCCTATTAGGGATTTCAGGAGTAAGTGGCGATGAGAGAGATTTGGAAGAAATAAGTGATACTAACGATAGGGCGAACATAGCTTTGAAATCGTTTATCTATAATTTAATAAAATATATCGGTTCTTATATAACAATTATGAATGGAGTAGACGTTATTACATTTTCTGGAGGTATAGGTGAAAATTCTCCCAAGATAAGAGAGAAAGTATGCAATGGCTTAAAGTTATTTAAGATATCTTTAAATGATAGAAAGAATAACAAATGTATAAGAATAAAAGAAGACACTATAATATCTAATAGCAGATCAAAAGTTAAAGTTATTGTAATTCCAGCTAATGAAGCGTTAATAGTGGCTAGGGAAACCCGAAAGGTTATCAATGAGTTGCGCTAATCTATATTGGACTGAGTAATTTATAATGGAAAATCCTGTATATTTATGTCACAGAATACACCAAAATTCTAATATGGTCAGAAGTCTAAAAATGCCTATAATGAAAAACCTAACTATAAAACAATCTTAATCTTTACGGTGGATTTTTTTGTGACTTTTTTTGCATACATGTTATTATGTAAGTAATAAACATACTTTATTTTTTTATGTAAAAAAAGATAGTAAAAGGAAACCGAAATGAATAATTTTAGAGGCATAGAATGGTATTGGATTTTTATTATAGTGGCAATTGTTGGTGCTTTGATGCTTTGGTTTTTTCGTTAACGGATTTATTAGATTTTAGATAAAAAATTATTATCCTGACAATTTCTTATCCGGGATAACAGTCTGAGGGTATTCTAACTCATGCGGACTTAATCTAAAAGAAGGGGTTACTAAATCATAGGCTCTCCATACTCCACGTAAAGAATAAACTTTCAATTCAATTTACATTTACTGTTGCTCATTTCATTTATCCTGCTTAAAAAATATTTAAAAAAGAAAAAAATATTTGACATTATGATACTATATGAGTATCATTTAATATAAATTCATATGATACCCAATTAGTATTATGAACAATTATTTAAAAAAGCAGCAAGAGTAGCAGGATAAGGGCTATTACAATAAGGGCCAATTCAGCAATATACGATGGACATTCTCTTAAATTAGGTGCAGTTAAACAGGGAGAGAGGAGAACATCTATGGATAACAGCAAAGGTCACAAACCTAATAATGATTCACAAGAACACAAAGAACACCAAGAGCACATGCATCATGACCATACCGATCATCACCAACAAATGGCGCGGGATTTCAAAAAAAGATTTATCATATCTGCGTTATTCACCATACCCATTCTTTTGTTGTCTCCCCTAATGCAGCAGTTATTAAATTATAGTTTTGGCATTCCCGGAGAAGAATATGTATTATTTACTCTTTCCAGTTTTTTATTCTTCTACGGCGGTTACCCCTTCCTAAAAGGTTTTTTTGATGAGACCAGAAAAAAACAGCCAGGAATGATGACCCTTATCGCATTAGCCACATCAGTAGCCTATTTTTATAGTTCAGCTGTAGTTTTCGGACTTGAAGGAAAGTTTTTTTTCTGGGAGCTTGCTACTCTAATAGATGTGATGCTTTTAGGCCATTGGCTTGAGATGAAATCTGTTTTAGGTGCTTCCAGGGCATTGGAGAAACTGGCACAATTAATGCCGGATACAGCCCACCTGATCAAAGGAAGCGAAGTGAAAGAAGTTAAAATATCTGCATTGAAAAAGGATGACAAAATCTTAATCAAAGCAGGTGAAAAAATTCCTGCCGATGGTTTTATTGTCAAAGGAAGCAGTTATATTGATGAATCAATGCTGACCGGAGAATCAAAACCAATACATAAAAAAGAGGAAGAAAAAGTTATCGGTGGTTCGGTAAATGGGGATGCAGTTTTAGAAGTAGGGGTTGAAAAGGTGGGAGAAGAATCATATTTAACCAAGGTCATTAATCTGGTAAAACAGGCACAGTCATCCAAATCAAAAACTCAAAGGCTTGCGGATAAAGCGGCAACTTGGCTCACCATAATTGCACTAACTGCCGGAGTAGCAACACTCATCTACTGGTTTACTTATGGTCCCGAACTTGCCTTTGCTATTGAAAGAATGGCTACGGTAATGGTTATTACCTGTCCCCATGCTTTAGGTTTAGCCATACCTTTGGTTACGGCAGTTTCAACTTCCTTGTCGGCCAAAAACGGTCTCTTGATAAGAAATAGAACTGCATTCGAAAATTCAAGAAAGATAACGATGGTAGTGTTTGATAAAACAGGTACACTTACCGAAGGTAAATTTGGGGTAATCCTTGTGACACCTGTAGATAATCATTATGATGAAAAAAAGATTATTCAATTGGCAGCCTCACTTGAAAAGAATTCCGAACACCCCATTGCCAAGGGAATTATAGGTAGAGCTGAAGAACTCAAAGTCAAGACCATGCCGGTTTCAGATTTTGAGGTAATAAAAGGACAGGGGATAAAGGGGAAAGTAGAAGAAAACAATATTACCCTGGTTAGCCAGAATTATATAAGGAAAAATAATTTTGAGATGCCAAAAGATATAAACATTGATGAAACCGGAACACAGGTTTATTTTTTAGTTGATAACAAAATAATTGCTGTTATTACACTGGCAGATAAAATTAGAGAGGAATCCCATGAATCAGTTCAACAGCTTAAAAAAATGGGTATAAAATGTTGGATGCTTACCGGAGATAATAAAGAAATTGCCGGGGAAGTCTCAAATAAGTTAAACCTTGATGGTTATTTTGCAGAAGTATTGCCACATGAAAAGATGGAAAAAATAAAAGAGCTGCAGAATAAAGGTGAATTTGTTGCGATGGCCGGAGACGGGATTAATGATGCTCCTGCTCTTGTTCAAGCAGATGTAGGGATTGCTCTCGGCTCAGGTACAGATGTTGCTGCCGAGACTGCTGATATTATCCTGGTTAACAGCAATCCATTAGATGTTACTTCCCTAATACTGTTTGGAAAAGCAACGTATAGTAAGATGATTCAAAATCTGTATTGGGCGACAGGATATAATATCATTGCCATTCCTCTTGCTGCCGGAGCATTATATAGCTATGGTATACTAATTTCTCCGGCTATAGGTGCTGCCTTGATGTCTCTAAGTACTATAATTGTAGCCATAAATGCTCAATTATTATCAGTAGGTAAATAATGTTCAAGTTCTGAACCTGGCAAATAGGAGAAGTTTGCCAAT
The DNA here is from genome assembly GCA_964428905.1 of uncultured Atribacterota bacterium. Taxonomy (GTDB): domain Bacteria; phylum Atribacterota; class Phoenicimicrobiia; order Phoenicimicrobiales; family Stramentimicrobiaceae; genus CAYSAA01. The sequence continues at coordinate 3,411 of CAYSAA010000219.1, read as the reverse complement.
TTTCGGCCTTCAGTTTTTGTTACTGAGGGGTTTATTTTTTATCTATCTTTTATTTGAAACAAAGGTAGATACTGATTTAACTTTTCTTTCCCTTTTTCGTATACTATAATAAAAATAACAAAGTGGCAATTTTAAGGACAGAACAGCAACCCCAATAAACTAAAAGAGATGTATAAAATGGATAGTGAAAAAGAAAAAATGATTTCAGGAAAACCCTCTATATAGAACCACCATTTCGCTGTGATTATGGATATAATATCGAGATAGGTGAAAATTTCTATTCAAATTACAACTTAATCATTTTAGATTGTGCGAAAGTGATAATCGGAGACTCGGAAATAACGTTTGGATTGGCGGAAACGTAGTAATTAATCCGAGAATAGTGATGGGAGATAATTCGGTAATTGGTTCAGGAAGTGTGATTACTAAAGATATTCCAGGAAATGTTATTGCCATGGGTAATCCTGGTAAAGTTTTGAGAGAGATATCAGAAGATGATAAATTGTATTATTATAAAAAACTGAAATTTGATTAAAAATAACCGCTAATAAATAATAAAAAGAATAATGAAACCAGGTCTTGCGATATAATAAAATTACGTGATACAAAAGAAAAAAAATTTGACTAAAAAACAAATTAACCTTTGGCACAATCTACTTTGCCGAGTGTCTTATATATACGGAACATTAGATGTTTTTTTGTAGATGGAGGTTTAATGAAAAATATTAAGTACATAGTTTTTGACTATGGTGGAGTAATAAGCAAAAAGCAAAATAAGGAACATATCAATAGGATGTGTAAAATATTAAATATCCATGCACAGCAATTTTTATCATTTTATAACAAAGAAAGAAAAGATTATGATTCAGGTCTAATTGATGCGAAAACATATTGGACCAAAACTGTTAAATTAATGGATAGACAAATAGAATTAAAGGATATTAATAAATTGATTGAGTTTGATATAAAGAGCTGGTTAGATATCAATAAAGATACTATAGAATATATTAAATCTGTTAAAGACAAAATAAAATTGGCTTTACTATCAAATATGACCTTTGACGCTCTTGAAGAAATAGAAAAATCACAATGGATTCACTACTTTAAGCCAAAAATATTTTCCTGTGAAGAAAAAGTCTCCAAGCCAGATTATAGAATATACAAAATTTGCATAAAAAAAGTGAATGTAAAACCTCAACATATTTTGTTCATTGATGATTCTGAAGTAAATCTTAATGCTGCTCAAAAAATGGGGATGAATGCCTTAAAATTCACGGATTGTGAGAATATGAAGAACATCATAGAGAATAAATACATTTTTAAATAAACGATTACGAGACAGCGTATAACAATAACTTTAAGCTGTCCAGAGAATTGAATAGATTCTTATATTAAAAAGCAAGGCGAGACTATACCATATAGTAATGAGTCCCAAGGAAAGTATAGTTTAATTCAAAAGGCAGCGCTTATTCTAACGGATGAAGATTATACTTTTTATCTTTTAATTCTTCAGTTTTAGAACTCATACAAAAAATCCAATAGGAGTTAACATATTCTGTAAACACATTATTTATATAACTTAACGGTAAAATGGAGAGTATAGTCCGAAGGAATACAAGAAATCCCTTTTTATATTTGAAAGAAGTGTAACTTTCCTTTACCAGTTCCGGTGGTGATGACTGCTCCGGAATTGCCGTCAGTTCTAAGTGCCGTCTATGATATATATCCACTTGGAGAATGCCTTGAAGTCATTTGTGAGAATCCCTTGTATTCTTGTTCCGGTACCGATAAACCTATCAAATGTGTTACCCCGCTCGATAGAGGTTTGAAAACATAACTATTATAAGATGATTTGCCAAAACCATATTCTACTATTCAGATAATACTTCTTCGATTTCCAGGATATTAATATCTCTTTTTTTAAGCTCTTTATTTATTTTTTGGTAATTCTCTCCGACGAAGGCATCTTCGGGTGCCACAATTCCTTTTTGTTTGATGTCACCATTACCCAACATCATCACAGCGATAGATTCGGTAAAGGCAGTCACTCGTCCCATAGCAGAAATATTGTTTTTAGTATCCGCACCTTCCCACATATAATAATTAATTCTGGTCTTTTTTCCACTCTTGAGGCCGGTGACAGTATTCCACATAACACAAATATCTGTTTCTCCCTTTTGGGGTTTTAGTTGTGGTGTAATGACCTGGCATAAAAATTCTCGGGGAGAGATCTTGCATCCTTTAAATTCGATTGGATCCGTATTAAGCATGCCACAATCTTTCAAGACTTCAATGCCTTCCCAGTGACCTGGCCAACGAATAGTTTTCTCTAAACATTCACATACCTTTGGCCGAGTATATAGGAAACTGGGCATACCAGGAGTAATAGCACATTCTAATTCTTCATTAACTCCCAGTTGGTTAAATTTGAATATTTCCAGCTCGCTCATAGCATTTGTTTCAATTATTTTGCCATCTTTACGTATATTGACTTTTATCATATATTCCCGGAGTACATGGTCGAATGCCCAGGTAATCATATATCTTAAGGGATGTTTTTTATTACATTCTTGAGAGGGGATTCCACCACAGCGGGCAATGGCAGATTCTGTCCGATCCATTTTTCTAATACCTTCTCCCAGTGTAAAATTAGTAATTCCCGGGGCAAAACCAATTCCGTCCACCAAAGTTACTCCTTTATCGATAGCTTTCTGGTGCAGGTATTCACCATATTCTTCCAGTTTCATTCCAGTAGGAATTTTAAGCCCTTCAATTTCGTAAGCGTCTGGTTTACGATGATATTCTTCCAGAATATCAACAATATTAAGGCCTACGTCGATGGCCATTTCTACCACCTTATAACTGGATTTTCGGTCGGGAAGGGCAATGGCACCTACATCATACTGTCGCATTATCTTTTGAGTTTCTTCCCGTTGGTTAATGTCTATAACGTGAGAAACAATTTTCTCACTATTAATCCACTTTTTTACATTTTCTAAGGAATTTTCTTTTCGACCGGCTATTCCAATAATTCCAACCTGACCGACACTGCTGTTATTAGCTAAATCCCAGGCAACGGTAGAACCCATTTTGCCTGATCCACCAAAGACCAGAACTTTCATAAATAACCTCCCTGAATGATTTTTTTATTAATTGATTATATTATATAGAAATTTAAAATAATGATTCTTCCCAATGTGAATAAAAAAAAGACAACTGATGATTAAAGGCTTCATCAATTATCTTTTTTATCTTGGCATATTATTATATAGTATGATAAAGCACTTTAATTCCTTAAGTAACGCTCCATCATACTTTTAAGTAAGATGACAGTCTTATAGCTTTTTGCTATAAGCCCAGCAGAAACGAAATATTTTTCTGCTTCGGCAGACAAACCTTTCCAGACCAAAG
>CAYSAA010000218.1:0-9133 GCA_964428905.1 uncultured Atribacterota bacterium | reverse complement strand
CAGCAATGGAGTCATTCATGTGATTGATTCCGTGATGATACCCCCGACTGTTACCTTATAGTTGATATAGGGAGGGTTGAAAAAGCCCTCCCTATCGATTTCCGAACTGTAGAAGAAAAGATATTTACCTGTCCCTGTCATGGTTCTAAATTTGACATCACCAATGGAAAATTAGTTGAATGGATTTCCCATTGGCCCGGATTCATCATTTCATTTTTAATGCTGATACTTCTTGAAATCTTTTTTGTCATTTGTTCGCTTATCTATAAGTAGGGAAACATAAGGGTATCTTGCAATATTCCGGTATTTTCTTATTTTCAACCTCTATATAATAGATGATAGATGCAGGCAAAAAACAAAAATTATGCTAAAGCATCAAATAAAATCATATTTTCAAGGCTTAGCTATTTCCGATTTGAAATTTAATAAAAGGTAATAGACTAAAAAGAAAAAAAATTAGAGAAAGATAAATGAAGGTAAAAAGAAAAGAAATATTAGAAGAGATTCATTCAGTAATTTCCGGCAAAACTCTTGATGCTTTATTGCCACCATTAATTTTTGTTTTGATTAATAGTGTATCAGGTCTGGATATGGCTGTGGTTATTTCTTTGGGATTTGCAATAGTTTTTTCAATCATACGCCTTGTTCGCAAACAAAACTGGAAATATGCCTTAGGTGGTTTAGTGGGTGTTTCGTTGGCCTCCGGCCTGGCTTACCTAACCAGAAATCCTGCCCTTTATTTTATCGGACCAGTTGTAAGCAGTTCCTTATTAGTGTTTTTAGCCCTGGTAAGCCTACTTGCGGGAAAGCCTATGGCGGCCTGGGCAAGCCATTTGAGCCGGGGATGGCCTCTGAAATGGTATTGGCGTAGGGATGTCAAACCAGCCTATCGCGAAGTAACCTGGTTTTGGACCGCATTGATTCTGATACGTTTATTAATACAAATTTCACTATTGCAAATCGGTGATATATCTAAAATAGCCTGGATAAATATTTTATTAGGGTGGCCGGTGACTCTGTTTGTTTTGATTGCCAGTTATATCTATGGCATCTGGCGATTGAATCACCTTGGTGGTCCTGGAATAGAGGAATACCAGGAAGGGAAAAAACCTCCCTGGAAAGGACAGACTCGGGGTTTTTAATGATTACTCACATTTTTGCTCCATATCATAGCAAGCAATCCTCCCAGATAAATCGCTGCTGCCAGATACCCCACTATCTGAAAACCGACCGACAGGGCAATGATGACTGCCGAAATTGAAGCCAGAATAGAACAGAAATTGTTGGAGGCCCACACCCAGGGAATCATATTCTCCTTTCTCTCAGCCACGATACCGATTCCCAGGGGAAAGGGCATACCCATCAAAAAGGCCAGTGGTGCAATCAGAAAGGAAGTAAGCATAAACCTGATGGGAATGGAAAAGGCCAGTGTAGGTTGAAAAATGACTGGTATCAATCTCTGGTACAGGACCAGCAGGATGCAGATGACCGGTATAATCCATTTCAGATAGAAGATTGCCTTTGCTTGAAACCGCTGCGAATACCGGCTCCCCAATCCCGAGAAAAATAAAAAAGAAAAAATAATTGCCGAGGAGGCATAGGTAGGATTGGAAAGATACAGGATAAACTTCTGAATAAAGGAAATTTCAATCAGCATATACCCCCATCCCAGGGCTGCAAAATAGAGTATGGGAAAATACCAGCCCTTACCCGGGGAGATTTTTTTGATAAAAAGCGGTAGAAAGATGAAAAAGAAGCTGAAGATAATCCCCTGTACCAAAGTAGCTAAGACAATCAGATTACCCCATTCAATCATAGGCTGCCAGTAGCTGGTATCCCTAACAATGGTAGGAATACTTCTCCATTTCAAAAAATAAAAGAAAAACGGGCGATTGTCGGTAGCCGGAGTAATATTAAAAAAGTTTTCCTGATAAAATATATGAATATTGTTTTCTTTAAAATGTTCAACTAAACCGGAAATTGCCTGATAATAATATGGTTTTTCCAGGCGATGCTTCTGATTGACCTGGTTCAGGGTAATTCCCGGAAAATAGACTGTATCAAAGCTGCGTTCCTGGCAGAAGGATTCAATAATATCGGTCATTTTCCTGTCGATAGGCTGCTTGCTGCAGATGAAAGTGGTGGTTCCCCAGCTGCGAATCAATGCTACATGATTTTCCGGGTTTTCAATTCCCATTTTTTCCATCGCTTCCAGGGTAATAGCAGTTAGCTTGACAGATTCCCGGGGAGGGAAGAGCAGCCACCGGGTAATACAAATGACTCCGTCATCAGATAGATGTTCTAAAAAATCAATCATCCCTTCCACCGTATAAAGGTAATTTTCGGAAATACTATGAAATCCTCCGGAAGAGGTGCTGGCAGAACCAATCAGTGATATTTGAATCAAATCAAAAGTATGGTCAATATTTTTTAGCACACTTCTGCCTTCTCCAGGCAGTATGGACACTTCCGGCCGATTAAATAACTGTCCGGAATAACCATCATACCGGTTTTTCATCAAATCAATCATAATAGGGTTTAATTCAATGGCTTCGATTTGCCTGCTGTCATGATAAACAGCACTCAATATATCCAGTCCTCCTCCGGCACCAATGATCAGGACACGTTCCCGGTCTACGGCCAGATGAAAACCCAGGGCATTAGACAGGTAATCGGTAAATCGAATAGATTCTTTAGTTCCCTCAAATCTGGTAATGGCACTTAAACCGGAATCATCCGTCAGGATAGCCAGCTGTTCGGGTATCCTATTATCAAAATTCAGGCTTAAACCCGGGGCGTGTTTCACTGCCGGGCTTTCCACTACTTTAATTTGAGAAAAGCTGTTTTCTTCCTCAAACAGAATCCGAGTATCAGGATAGCGTAAAAATGTAAATAATTCCTTGTAAGGATTAATAGGCAAAGAAAGGGGCGAATGGGAGGAAAAATTTACAACTGATAAGATGACCATTAAAAAAAGTGGTAGTATGGAAAATATCTTTTTATGTTGAGCAAGGGAAAAGAAAAAAGAGGCGGCCAATCCAATCATGGCCAGCAGGATAATTACATTGATTATTCTCATATGAGTGCTAAAAAATAAAAAAGCAAGACAACCCAGTGAAGCCCCCGTCAGATCAAAGAAATAGAGCTTACTCACCTTCCCGGGCAAATGAGAAATAGCCAGGGAAATACAAATTCCGGCCAAGAAGAAGGGCAGGGCTACAGCCAGATAATAGACAATTAAATAGAGCCATTGGTATTGGTCAACATTCAAACGGTATAGGTCAAAAGGGATTCGGGTAATCAGAAAAATGGAAACCAGGATGCTCAAACCGTAAATCAGGGAAAAACGGGTAAGTAAATCAGAAAGGTCTTGGACATTGCCTTTTCTTGTCAGAGAAGGGGTAATGGTCAAAAAGGTTCCGCTGGCACCATATCCCAGAAAGGCAATACTGATAATCATAAAGGCCAGGTAATTCCACTGGATAATGGAAAATACCCTGGTCAGGGACAATTCATAAATTAGGATGGACAGGGAGACCAGAAAGATTCCGGCATAAAGAAAAATTTCAGAAGAGCTTCCAAATCTTTTCAACTTGAATTTCTCCTTTGTCAAAAGGTCAAGTCAATGAAATCATTCCTCTAATTTTTATTGGGTTTTACCCTATATACCATATACTCGATACGCGATACTGATTTTAAAAACTCAAATCCAGACTGACCAATATTGCCAGATTGACTTTCTTAATGATACTTTGATTTATATGTCCTATTTTTTTGATAATTCTTCTTTTGTCAATCGTGCGGATCTGGTCACACTGGATAATACTGTCCCTATCCAAATCACTTTCTTCTTTGTTGATCCAGACATCGGTGGGATATTCCCGGGAAATATCTTTCTGGCTGGTCACTATGGCAATGATAGTAGTAGAAGCATATTGATTACCCACATCATTTTGGATAATGATACAGGGACGTGTTCTTCCTGCTTCCGAACCCTGAACAGGATTCAGGTTTACCAAAACGATATCACCTTTTTTCATTTTACCTTTCATCATAGGTTTTCTCCGTCAGAATTTTCAAATTCATTACAGATACATTGATTTAATTTTGCCTTTTCACGATATCCGTTTGCCAGCAATTGTTTGAGCTTATCCTGGCATCCCTGCTTAATAAATAGACAGGTTGCCGTTCTGACCAGTTCACTAAAACTCATATTTAATTCCCGGCTGACCTGTTGGGCTTCCTGAATCAAATCCGGCGGAAACTGAATAGTTCTGGTGACCATTTTATTTTCATGCATAAAAAACCTCCTTTGGTCTTCTCTTTTATTACTGTCATAATGTTGCCTGCCTGCATCAATTATAGCATGATATTGATTTGAATATAATTTGCTATAGGGTGATTTAGAGTGATTTCATGCCAAAGAACCGTCCCCTGGCATGCTACTACCCTGGCATGTTATTTTATTTTCACCAGAACATTTTCCTCCAGCAATAAACCTCTGCCGGGAAAGACTTTCAACACCCTTTCCTTAATGTAATCGGGTGACAGATTTGACATTTCTTTCCGTAAGATAATATTCTGCATGTTGTTTCTCAATTTTCCCAGATGATACCAGAGGCGGTGATAGGTAGCATCTTCATCATCCGGCCACAAGGTGTTAATGATCTGTTCATAAGAGACCATCTTACCCTGGTTTTTGGCCAGCAGGGAAATTAGCTGAAAATTAATCCGGTTTACTGTCATTGCTTCACGGCAGAAGAAAATTTGGTCCGGTCGGTCTGGATTGATACTTAAAACAGGTTTTGCTTTATCTTCCCATGATTTTGTGAAATGATTTGTCCTTTCCTGCTTACTATCTTTATGCCAAGAAAGATTTGTATCCTCATCTGATGCAAGGTGCCTTTCGATTTTCTGAACCAGTGCTTTGGGTAGAAAAGGGCTTAATTGTTTTGCCTCTAATTCCCTTAGGCATTGTTCGTTATCAAATCCTTCCTGCACCAGCCTTTGGATATAGCCGCGGGTCAAGCCTGGAATTTCCAGCTGGGCTAAGGCGAGACCCTCAGGCTCAATTCCTGTTACTAGCCTTTCTGAAATCCGATGGATTTTTTCTAAATCCACAGGTCTTTGCTCTTTCCAGCCTATTTTGGCGGCTATGGCTGCCAGGGTATCTGTCAGCCAGGAAAATCCTGCTCCCATTTTCTGAATAGTTCCGATTAAAATACCATAGTCCTCTTCCATTTCCTTTAATTCCCTGCCATTAATCCAGTCATACATTAAAAGAGTCTTTTTTAAGGACAGGTATTTTTTTAGGTCGTTTTTTGGGGTTTGCATCTGCTCAGAGGCTATATTTGGGTTGAGATTATTCCGAAAAATGGATTTATCATCTTCTCCCTGCTCAAAAACCAGGTTTAACATGCGTATGCGCAGGTACTCTTTCCAATTGTTTGAGCGGAATTTTTTTCTTTTTTTCATCTCGTTTCCTGGGTAAGAAATGAAAAATTCTCCCCCGTTATTGCTGCTGGCAATTAAAAAAAGAATTTCCAGCTCACTGATACTGTCTTTCTGAATTTTAGTGAGCCATTTTTGAAAATAAAGGTAAGTTTGAAAAGAGATACCTTTGGAAACTACCAATGTGCCCATCTCTGTAATATGGCATGATTTTCCGCCACTTATCCAAATCAGGTGCTCGTTTTCCAACTGGCTCAAATAGAACAAAACTTCTTTTTCATTCATTTTTTGACTGAATTTATGATGCCAGAAGTTTTTTCTCCCTGCATCTTCTCCGGATTGCAGGATGGTGTGCAGGTCGTCAACGGACTGGCAATCCAGGGCAATCCTGTGCAACAGAAAGGTCAGTATATCCGGTTCAATTTTAACCGGTATTTCTTTAGAACTTTTCAAGTAGAAAGGTACAACATCCTTTTCCCGAATTTGGAAAGACTGTTCCCTAACGACTGGATAAAGATATTGAGTCAATTGTTTGCTTTCCCGGTCAGAGCGGGTAAAATAGAGTCTTTGGTAAGCGGTCAATTCAATTAGAGAAGGGGCAAGAAAAATGATTCTCCCGAAATCCCTGTGCTGGCTGAGTCTGCCGGCTCTCCCTCCCATATTTTCAACTTCGGAAAGGGTCAATGCCCTTTTATAATAGGTTGTTAATGATTTTTCAGTCGTCTTACTGGAAATAATTTTCTGGCCGGTTAGAATAACATTGTTCACCGGCAGGTTAATCCCCATAGAAAGTGTATCAGTGGCACAGATGATTTTGATATCACCGGTTCTAACTGCCTTTTCAATTAGATGGCGTTCCTGCCAGGAAAGGTCAGCACAGTGATAGGCAATTCCATTTTGCAGCAGAGATATTAACTCTTCCCGTGAAGTAGAATCCTCCATGGTATAAAGTTCTTCAATGGCTCTTCGGGCAGGAGTAAGACAAAACTGGCTGGCCAGCCACCTGCTCCATACCCTGATTTCTCTTTTGGTAGGGAAAAAAATAAGATTAGACTCATTACTGTTAATGAGATAATTCAGGGTAGCTTTAAGATAACTGGCAAGGTTACATTCCTCTGCCTCCTCTTTAGCAAAAAAGAACTCTTTTCCGGTTATCTTCGTATTATGCTCTATGTATTTATAGATACCATTACGGACAATTCCTTTGCGCAGTTCTACTGGTCGATGGGCGGAAAAAAGGACCGGGGTATTAAGCCACGCTGCCAGACGGTGGACATTTTCCGTAAATGCGGAGAGGGCAATGATGCGAATGACAGGATGGTTGATTTTGAGATGGTTAAAAATATTTTCCAGCCGTACACCTCGTTCCGGGTCATTGATTAGTTGTATTTCATCGGCGATGAGCAGGGAGATATTTTCCAGAAAATGAGGGTACTGCAGAAGCAGGTAGTAAAATTTTTCATAAACAATAACGGCAATATGAAAATTACCCTGAATAATGTCCTTATCATCATGGCGATGGTCCCGGGAAGATAATTTAACTTTTAGTCCGATTGACTGATATAGATGAGAAAAATGCCGGTATTTTTCTTCGGCTAAAATGCGCAGGGGAACCAAGAAAATGACTTTTTTGTGCAGGCTTATTTCCTGCAGGGCTGCCATCTCACCGATCAGTGTTTTACCCGAAGAACTGGGAGAGATAACTAAAAGACTACCGGCTGTAGCAACATTTTGAACGGTGGAAATACGAATGCAATCGGATTGCAGGAGATTAAACTGGCGGACTGCCTTTTCCTGCACCGCCAAAAGAGTAGAAGAATAATGCTCCTTCCAGATATCAATGATATAAGAGGGAATACCAAAATATTCCAACTGGTCCATTTTCATGTGTTCCTGCAACAATGCACACCTCTCAAAAACGACTCCCATTCAAAGAGTAACTTGCTTTTTAGTATTAGAATTTTTTTGAAATTCTAAGCATGTTAACGGATATAAAATCATTTGACCAAAATAATATTTGTATTTGAGTTAAATAGCAAACATATGTTTGCCTTTATATCATAACTGATTTGAACAAAAAAATCAAAAAATATTTTTAAAAAAAATTTATTAAAAAGTATTGACAATAAATTTTTTCATGTTACAATATAAAAAGTTTGAAAATTGAAAAAGCAAACCAACCAACCAACAAATAACTTTTTCATTTTTAGACCTCCTAACTAAAAAATAAGCCACCCCACAAGGGTGGCTTATTTTTTAGTATTCAAAAAGAATACGCTATAATCATTCAGCAGTCATGTTTGCAATGAATTTGAACTCTTTATGGAATAAATGATTGATCATACTATTTTATTTTTTGACCAGAATATGATAGCATAATAACAAGTATGGAGTTGAATTCAGCAAAGGATATGGTAAGATTGACTGGGGTGGCATTGGAGCGGCTGCCACCATTATTGTTCTCCCGGTCCTGGTGTTTGCCTTTTTCGTCCGGGAAAAGCTGGTAGAAGGTTTGACCGCCGGTGCATTCAAGGGGTAGGTATCATAAGCCAAGAAAGAGTAGATAAAATGATTGACCGTATACGCTTTGGACTGAACCGAATCATTAATCCTTCCTTGAACATCAGGGATTTTTTTCAGCTGGCCAATGAGTTGGAGCTTGCCTGGGTGGAGTTGCGTAATGACCTTCCCGGGAGAAAACTGCTTGACTATTTTACAGCCCAGGAAATCCGTTATCTGGCTCAACGATATCATGTCCAAATATGCTCTATAAATGCCCTGCAACAATTTAATAACCTGGCAGAAATCAAAAAAATCAAGGAAGAATTGACCTTTCTGCTTCGTGTGGCGGAGGAAATTGAGTGTAAGGCGATTGTCCTTTGCCCGATGAATAAGGGTGATGATGACCGCGGCACGGAAAAACAGATCCTGGATACCGTAAATACCCTACAGGAATTCATGCCTCTCTTCAGAGAAAGCGGGATATCGGGCTACATTGAACCGCTGGGATTCAGCACCAGTTCTTTGTACTCAATATTGACCACCCTGGAGATTATTAAAGAGGTTCGGTATGACGGCTATAAGATTGTCTATGATACCTTTCATCATGCCATCGGACCCGATGACCTGGAGGTCCTTGCCCGAGACTACGATGTTTCTTTCACCGGACTGGTGCATGTTTCCTCTGTAATAACAGATATCCCCTCCGAGCAGTTTCAGGATGAACACCGCAGCCTGGATTTTGTCGGGGACAGATTGAACAGCAAAAAACAAGTTGACTTCCTGACTGAACATGGGTACCAGGGAGTTATCTCGTTTGAGCCCTTTGCCCAAGAGGTACAGAAATTAGGAAGGAGTGCACTGAAGGAACGCATCAACCTGGCAATTGATTATCTGAGTAATGAAGTGTAGGTGAGAGTAGCAGCAATCTCATCCATCTATTCCTACTTTCTTTGATTTCTTGCTTTCATTTATTCCCGCATTATTTTTACGATATACGGAGTAAGGTATGGTATACTGATTTGAATATTAAAAAATGTCTAAAAAATATTTTTTGGGAAATAGACTAAGTTGTGGTATAATACCCTGACTTTTGCAGCAATAATGAATAAAAACAGCCTTAAGTGCTTACCTTTAACGGTTTATAGGCTGTTTCCTTTTGTCAGGAAGTTGTAGTGATATC
>CAYSAA010000217.1:0-3224 GCA_964428905.1 uncultured Atribacterota bacterium | reverse complement strand
GGCAGGTTTGAGTAGATTTGATGAAATATTGGAAAGGTTGCTGGATATTTCTAAAAAGGAACTGACTAATACACAATTGGAAGAATCTGATTATGACTTCATAGAAAATTTTGGCGCTATCTCTGCAATCTTAATTAGTACAATTGCAGGAGGAGATATCAACCCGGATTCTCTGAAGTCAGTGATGGTTGCCGATGTTCATACTGAAGGAAATACCAAAAAAGTACTGGAAGAAGGTACCGGTTTTATCAAAACAGCTATCATTGCCTATAAACTGCCCCAGGGTCATATTGTGTTAGGAGTGGGACCTGTTTTCAGTTACTATGAATTTAAACACCCTATTAACGACCGACTAACCGATGAGGCCTGGAGAGAAATATTAGACAGCAGTAATGCACCTGAAGAGCCGGATTGGATTGGGAATTTTTCAAAATAGACCACGAATTAAATGAAAGAAATTTTCAATTGTTGGCATTTGAAATGTTTGAAAAACAATGATCAGCAATGTCACTAATATCACAAAATAAGGTGATCCCACTTCATTCGGTTATTTATAATTAAGGAGGTTGATAAAGTCATTACGCTTTGAAAAAGGTTTCCTATCTACAGAAGTATATTTCTATATGTCGAAGAATATCATTAGTGAGACTTTGATCGGAATTTAGTTAATTTATTTTGGATTGTATATTGTCCAACTGAAACAATCAGCAGAGTCATTCCTAACAGTATCCAGCTAAGATCGTAACTTTCTCGCATATCAGCAATAATTCCAAAAATTGGAGGTGCTATCATTAAACCCATTCTAAAAAAAAGAGAGGAAAAACCGACTGCAATGCCATTATCTTTATCTTTCACTATTTCAGAAACTGATGCAAAATACAGCCCTTGCCATCCTCTTCCTGTATAACCAACTAGAAAAGCTAGACTAAAAAGTATCTTTATTGAAAAAGAAATATATTTAAAAAATAATCCTAATAATAAAGATATAATCGCAAACAAGGTTCCAATATATAAGAAAGTTTTTCTTTTATTAAAATTTAGCAATTTATCACAGGTTACTCCCCATCCTAAACGACCTAACACGCTCCCCAACTGTACTATGGCAAATCCAATACCAGCGATACTTATGTTTAAACCATAATCAAGGTATAAAAAAATAGTAAAATGGGAACCTATTGATCCACTTGTAGCTCCTAAAAAAACCCTAAAATAGAAATACTGACTAGATTTTTATTTTTAAGTAATTGCTTATAACTTTTCCAAAAGGGAAGTTAATCTGCACTTTCCTTGGTATCAGAATGAATATTTGTAGAACTTTTATCTTTATAAAAACAAAATACAATGAATACACATAAAAAAGCTATTAATCCTGGCACTATCATAGCTTTTCGCCATCCGAGTAAAGCCCCAAATGACGATAGTAAAACTGCCCCAATCATTCCTCCAATAGGGAATCCGGTACTTTGCACTCCAAAGGCAGCTCCTCTCCATTGTCTAGGAAAATGTTCTATGATTCCCCTGCTGGAAGCGGGAAGGTTTATACTAACAGCAAATCCAGTTAAAGCTCCTAATAATAGTAATATGATAAAATTTGGAACAATTGAATGGATAATACAAAGTATCGCCATTGATAAAACACCATAAATCAAACCCCATTTTGATCCTTTTAAATCAACTAAACGTCCAGTAAATAATGCCGAAAAAGCGTTCCCGAAGAAAAAAATCGTTGAGTGTAAACCTAATTGTGCTCTGGTTAAACCAAAATCCTCTTGTAATAAAGGGGTAAGGGTATAAAATCCATCTCGATAAATCCCCGTAGCAAAGCCTACAAAGGTAATAAGTAATAAGATAGTCCAATTAAACTGGTCTTCATCTTTATTATTTTTTAAATCAATATTCATATAATTATCCAAATCCAATGATGATAATTTTTCCACGCATTAGGGTATTTAAGTTTAATTCTCTTTTAAATTGCATTAAATTGCTTCTTTACTATAGTCTGCAATTAAAAGAAGTATCTGACTTCAAAAACTAAATTCCGAGAGTAATTTGCTTACTCTTTAAAGAGCTATTATTGGCAATCATTTCAAAATGATGATCAGAGTGATAGAGGGTCGAATCATAATATATTGCTAAAGAAGCAATAAAAAGATCAACGGTCGGTATAGTGATTCCTTTTCTCCTGAGATTATATGCCAATTGTTCTCCTGTATTCCAAACTTCTTTATTAGTTTCTAAATAATGAAGGGCATTCAATTCTTCAGATAAGTCATTATATTCTTTTTTATTTTTACATTCCTGTAATATTTCAACTATAATCAACCCGCAAGTTGCAACAATGTCTTTCTCCAACAAATCTCCTACTAATTGTTTGATAGTTTCAGGACAACGATCTTTTAAAGCAATAATCCAGAGGGAAGAATCAACAAGGATTAGGCTATCTTTTTTATTCATCTTCCCTGCCTTTTTCAAGATCCTTCAAATCAATGGTTAAATCATAATTACCTAAACGCTTTTTAAGATTTTTTATTCTGATTTTCCTGATATATTCTTTTAAAGATATATTTATCAGCTCTTTTTTTGTACGAATTTTTGATATCTTTAATGCTTCTTCTAAAACTTCTTTATCTATGTCTACTGTTGTTCTCATAATACATCACCTCTATGCATAAATTATCATTATGTTTTATGCCTGTTAATAAAAATATCAAGCAATATAAACATCTTGAAGGGTAGGAGAAATATTATGTTATTTCTGAGCTACAATAAAAATTTTATCTTCTTTTTTAGGTTCTTCAATATTTTTGGATGCATCTGCTTCTATAAATACCTTGCCCTCGTAAAATTTCATAATATGAGAAGCAACCTTAGTAGAAAAACTTTCTCACATATTATTGTATACTCTGGTAAATGCTTTCCTGTATGCCTGGCTCATTTTTTTCTCCTTTTGTTTTATTAATGCTCTTTTGTAGTAAGTTTTCAGGACTAAGTCTTAACAGGATGAACCCTAATCGATGTTCCTAATCGAAATAAACATGAGCGCCTTCGGAATATGAAATATTACCTGCAACATCAATATGCTCATTACCTATAAATGTATTCCCTGAAACTTGGAATTCAACATCTTTTGGAGGATCATTGAGAGCAGCAGAGGGAATATTTCCTCTGCCTTTCCCCCAATCCGTTGGACGACCTATAATATCAGGTAAAATACTACTGTTGGA
>CAYSAA010000216.1:0-3350 GCA_964428905.1 uncultured Atribacterota bacterium | reverse complement strand
AATTGCTTGTCATGTATAAACAAAATCTCCGAGTCAAGAAACCTAAAGTAATTTCCCAAGGTTCTTTGACCGATAGGGAATAAGAGGAAACAATTATTCTTCCCATATTTGGAAAGGAGATGAGAAAATAAAAAATAAGGAGGAAATAAAATGCCAAATGGATATTGGGGGAAAATATTACGAGTAGATTTATCCGATAAAACAGTTAAAAATGAAAAAATATCAGAAGAATTTTGCAGGAAATATTTAGGTGGTATCGGTTTTGCCGCTTATATTTTATTGAAAGAAGTTGGACCGGAAGTTGGTGGCCTGGATCCTGAAAATAGACTTATTTTTGGTGTAGGTCCTTTTCAAGACAGTGCTGTCCCAGGCAGCGGAAAATTTGTCGCAGTGGCTAGATCACCCTTAACCAATGCCATCTGTTATTCTATGGCTGGTGGTAAGTTTGCTCAGATGTTAAAGAAAGCTGGTTATGATAGTTTAGTTATTCAGGGCAAAGCCGATAAGCCAGTTTATCTATGGATTAATAATGGTAAAGTAGAAATCAAAGATGCTACCTCTATATGGGGTAAGAACACGGAAAAAACTGAGGATATTATTAGAGAAGAACTAGGTGAACCCAGAGTCAGTATTGCTGATATTGGACCTTCCGGAGAAAAACTTGTAGCTATTTCCTGTATAGCTGTTGATAAAGCAAGCTTTGCCGGAAGGGGTGGTTTGGGTGCCGTGATGGGTTCGAAAAATTTAAAAGCTGTAGCAGTTAAGGGAACCGATAAACCTCAAATTGCCGACCATCAGAAGGTTCATGATTTTGCCAAGGAATTATATAAACGAATTCGAGAAACTGCACCGGAAGCTTTCTTGAAAGGGGGTACCACTTCTGAAACAGCTCCGACAGAAGAATTGGGTGATCTCCCCATTAAATACTGGAAAGGTGATGCCGGAGGTGTCTGGCTCAAACAAGCTGAAAAATTGAGTTATCCGTATTATTCTGAAGAGCTCAATGTCGATTTAAAAGAGTGCGGGAGACTTGCCTGTCGCAACTGTCCCATTCACTGTCATCGTTACATTAACAGCAAAGAACCTGTAAAATTTGCTGTAACCGGGGTTGGTCCACAATATGAAGGTTTAGGTATGCTCGGTTCCTGTAATTTGGTGGAAGATATTCATGCGGTGGCCAAAGCCAATGAAATTTGTAATCTTTACGGCCTTGATTGTATCTCTGCCGGTGCTTTTGTCGCTTTTGCCACTGAGTGTTACGAAAAAGGTTTGTTGACAAAAGAGGATACCTTCGGTATGGAATTAGAATGGGGTAATGGTGACCAATTGGTTGAAGTAGTCAGACAAATTGCTGAAAGGGAAAAACTGGGAGAACTTTTCGCCAATGGCATTGTTAAAGCAGCTGAGAAAATCGGTGGTGATGCACCTCGAATCGCTGCCCATGTTAAGGGAATGGATTTGCCTGCTCATGACCCGCGGGCTTTCTTTTGCCTGGCAGTCAGTTATGCCACCAGTGCACGTGGAGCTTGCCACACACACGGATTATGTTTTAAAGCGGCTTGTGGTTTATTAATGCCTGAATTAGGAATTACAGAAACACCTGATCGCTTCTCCATGGAAGGAAAAGATTATATTGCTGCAAAGTTTCATGATTTAAGCGCCCTTCAAGATGCAGCTACACAATGCAATTTTATGATGTTTGGTGGTTTCGGTATTACCGATATGCTGAACACGGTTAATGCTGTTACTGGGTGGAATATGCCAATGGATGAATTTCTGAAAATCGGTGAAAGGTTATCTACTTTAAAGCGAGCAGTGAATATAAAATGGGGATTTAGCCGTAAGGATGATAAACTGCCTGAAGTTATGTTCATGCCTGCCAAAAAAGGTTGTCGGGCAGGCAAAATACCGACTCCAATTGAACCAGCTATTGAAGGGTATTATAAATTAAGGGGATGGGATAGTGATGGGAAACCAACTCCCGAAACCATGAAAAAATTAGGGTTGGAGTAGATGCTAAATCAAGTTTTCTAGATAGTATTGAATTACTATAAGATTACAAATAGGGTCAATATTCCTGTTTTAAGAAAGACGAGAGAAGAGAGTGTTGGCCATTGGTACATTAATGTGAAACGAAGTGATAGATATGAATGATAGTTATATTGGAAATATAGATACTTCTGACTGGAAAAAAATTAGTATGGAATATTTAGAAGAATTTATTACTTTAAAGGTGCCCCCAACCTGTGATATATTGCAAATGAAACCTACCCCATCCTTAAAGGAGGTAGGGAAAGAGATTGAATATGCCTTTGAGAATCCGGTTCACAGCAAGACAATCGAAGAAATTATTTCTTCTCATTTCAAAGCTGCTGATGAAATAACCGTAGCCATTGCGGTCTCTGACAACACCCGTCCTGTTCCTTATTGTTGTGATCAAGAAGAAAATATTTTATCACCCATCTTAACCAGGCTGGAAAAGGCAGGGGTTAAAAAAGAAAGGGTAAAAATTATAATCGGTTGCGGGACCCATACCCCAACCTCCCAACAGTGGAAACGAAGATCTTTTGGAGACGAAGTATCACAAACATATTATCTGATAGATCATGACTGTTATGCAGACAATTTGATTCCCATTGGCAAGGTAAAGAGTGTTCCGGTAGGAATCAATAAAGATTTTATGGAAGCCGATATTCACATTGTAACCGGTCTGGTCGAAGCCCATTTCATGGCCGGGGCTTCCGGCGGAAGGAAGGCGGTGTGTCCCGGGATGATCAATATAGAGGCAATTCAGGTTTTTCACGGCCCTGAATTCATGGCTGATAAGAATGCAGATAACCTCGTGTTTGATAAAAATCCCTGTCATGAATTTGCCCTGGAGGTTGCCAGAAAAGTACGGGTTGATTTTACGGTCAATGTGTTGCTGAATGGTGATAATCAGATCTGCGGCATCTACACAGGGGAACTGGAGCAGTCTCATCAAAAGGCAGTGGAACAATTGAAGCATTTTTCCGTTGCTTACATTGGCAAAAAATATGACATTGTATTGACTCATGGCGGAAAAGGAGCAGTCAATCATTATCAGGCGGTTAAGGGTGTCTGGGGTGCAGCACCGGCTCTTAAAAAAGGAGGACAGATTATTTTATTGGCCCATAACCAGGACAATGAACCGATTGGCAGTCAATATTACCAAGATTTGATGCAAAAGATGATAGAAGTCGGTTTAGGTAATTTTTATCCCCTCATTTGCAGTTCCGATTGGACCTTTACGCATGATCAATGGGAAGTGCAAAAATGGGAACAGGTGTTTCTCAAAATCGGAGGATTTCATCAGCTTATTTATTGTACTG
>CAYSAA010000215.1:0-2870 GCA_964428905.1 uncultured Atribacterota bacterium | reverse complement strand
CATAAGAATAAACCAAATCAGAGAGTTTAAAAAATGATTTTCTCTATAAATAATCCAGGCAGTAAAAATGAAAAAACTAATATAAATATCAATCAAGGTGATTTTACCCCAGAATAGCGATAAAATAATACTGCCCTCACCAGCGAAATCTCCAACAATTAGTCCATAAATGATGGAAAAACCCATTATTATAGCTCCGATTAAGGATAAAAACTTTCCTATTTTCAAATCAATCTTCCCTCTTAGTCTCTACTGATTTTTTCGGAAACCAGGGAAAGAATTTTGATGTTTCCCGGGCATATTCTTGAAATTTAGGATTATCGGCAAACTTTTTTTCCAGCATAGGGACACCGGAGACATAAAGCAACAGGAATGTAATGGTTAAAGGGCTAATGATAAACCAAAAACCATTGGGCAAAGAAAGGGCAATCATATAAATTCCCCACCACATGGTTGCTTCACCGAAATAGTTGGGATGACGAGTGTATCGCCATAATCCATATTTCATAATCTTCCCTTTATTTTCCGGTTTCCGGATAAATTGGGCTAGCTGGGAGTCACCAATTGATTCAAAGAGATACCCGGTTATCCAGACAAGTGCTCCGAGATAGTCTAGTAACTGTAATCCCCTCTGATGGGAATAATTGATAAATATTATTGGTGAAGCAATGATTAACATAAGCAATCCCTGCAGCATGAATATCTGAAAAAAACCACGGATTAATAACCATTTTCCCCACTCATTACGCCATTTGGCATATCGAAAATCTTCCGGCTTTCCCCAATTTCTTTTTAGAATATGATAGGATAGTCGAGACCCCCATATCAATACCAATAAGGTGACAAGTATGCTTTTGGCAGTCATTATCTCCGAAAAAAAGAAAGTATATAGAGCGATTACAATAAAGCCCAATCCCCAACCTATATCTACAATAGAATTATTTTTTATGATTTGGGCAGTGATAAAAAAGATAGTAAAATAAATAAAAATAAGAATAATAGAGGGAAGAAAAATAGAAAACATTTAATATTCCTCCTTTTTTATAGGAAATCTAAGAACTTATAGTAATTTAATTATTCACTCATCATACATACCGCAACGGCACCCTTTCCGGAGGCCATAGCAACTACGGACGAAACCTCTTCAATATATCGAGGTTCTTGTTGCAATATGGTTACCAGAGATTTCCGGTAATGTTCTGCCAGTTCGGGCACTTGAGAGTGCACGATACAATATCGGGTAATGGGGTTTTCCTGATGATTTTCCCGAATAATGGTCAATATTTTATTAAAATTAGCTTGACGGCTGAAAGCTTTGGCAAAGGCAATTCCTTTACCATTCTTGTCTAAAGAGATAATAGGTTTTAAATTCAGAATCCGAGCAAGATGCCCCTTCAGAGGACTAACTCTTCCTGATTGAACCATGTATTTAAAATTAGCGACACTGACCATAATTTTTACTCTGGGAATTAAATATTGAACTTTCTCAACTACTTCTTCATGACCTAATCCTGATTCTATCAGTTCTGCAGCTTTTTGAACTAATAAGCCCTGTGCACCGGAATTTAACCTGGAATCAATCACATCAATCTTATATCCTTCATCTTGCAACTTCTGGCTAGCCTGATATACCGAATTCCAGGTACCACTGATCTTGCTGGATACCAGCAAAGCAATCACTGAGTTGTAGTAAGTGGAGAGAAATGATAAGAGGTTTTCCGCATTTTTAACACTGGGTTGGGAGCTGGTGGGAAATTGTTCTGTTTTTTCTATCATTTTATGGAATTTTTCCGGAGTGATGGTCATCTTATCCAGAAATTCACTATCCCCAAAGAGAATAGAAATCGGCAATACATGAATATGATAACGATCAAGTAATGCCGGAGGGATATCAGCAATCGAATCGGTAACCAGTGCGATGGAAGCATGTTTTTCATGAGCTGCACTATATTGTTTTTTCATATCATCTACTTTTGGATTTAAAATATTTCCATAGTCTTTAAGGTGGTAAAACACCTCAGCAGGCTGATTGGTATGGATATGAATGCGGGTTTTTCGCTCATTTCCGGCAACAATGACTGATTCACCCAATTTTTCCAGTGGGTCTTTTATTTGATTTACCTTTTCTAACTTGATTCCTGTTAACATGGCTTCTGTGCAGTAGCGATAGCTTAAATCAGTTTCACCTTCCGGCATAGGCTCATCTTTCTCAGTCGATTCCTCATGTTGTTGAACAATTTCTCTTAAATTACCTGAGCGAATAAATTGAGCCATTCCCTCCAGTAGATGAACAAAACCTTTTGCCCCTGCATCTACTACATGTGCATCTTTAAGGACTTTTAATTGATTGGGTGTATTGTCAAGGGCATCTTTTGCTTTTAGTAAAGCAGAATTAAAAACCTCGCTAAAATCATAGCTCTTATTCTTCATATCATAGACAGCTTGAGCCCATATTTTAATAACTGAGATCATGGTTCCTTCTACCGGATGAAGGATGGCATTATAAACAGAGGGTACCGCAGCTTTTACCGATTCACCAAAGGTTTGAATGGATAGTGTTTTTCGTTGGCCCACAGCATTTGCCCAACCGTTAAAAAACTGAGCAAAAATAATACCGGAATTTCCTCGTGCTCCGGATAACGCTGCATCAGCCATAGATTGCAGTGTTAAATCAACATTATTTGAAGCCTTGACTTCCTGCAACATATTATTAACTGTGGAAGCCAGATTGGTTCCTGTATCCCCGTCCGGAACAGGAAATACGTTAATTTTGTTTAAGTCATCTTTCTGACGGATTACTTCCCTGGCACCCGAAAGAAAAGCATAATACAATCGTTTTCCGTTCAGATATTTAATAGGCATAATAGATA
>CAYSAA010000214.1:0-10680 GCA_964428905.1 uncultured Atribacterota bacterium | reverse complement strand
CTTTTCTATTCGATATACTTTTACATTGACTTTATTTTTTTACACTATTATTTTAATTAGAACAGGGAGAAAAGACAAATTAAGCAAAAAGTCCTTCGTTTGGGTCAAGAAAAAGTTGATGCGCTCCTTCTAAGATTATCTTTTCCTGCAGTAGTGGGAATGGTAGCCAATGCCCTGTACAATGTAGTAGATACTATTTTTGTAGGAAGGGGAGTTGGTTCGTTGGCGATTGGTGCCCTGGCCATTGCCTTCCCGCTTCAAATGCTGACTGTGGCTATTGCCCAGACTATCGGAATCGGAGCGGGGTCCGCAGTTTCCCGAAGCCTGGGAGCCGGAGAGGTTAACCGGGCTAAATGTGTGGTGGGAAACTCATTTTTCTGTGTTATTGTATTATCCTTAACAGTTTCTGCAATTGGTTTGACCTTTACCGATCAAATTCTAATTTTTTTCGGTGCTACCCAGACCATTTTACCTTATGCCAGGGACTATGTAGTCGTAGTATTATGGGGGTTAACTTTCTTTTCTTTTGCCATTTCATCTAATAACCTGATTCGTGCCGAGGGTAATGCCAGGGTAGCCATGGTTTCCATGTTAATCGGTGCACTCTTGAATATGATTCTGGATCCTCTTTTTATTTTTGGATTGAAACTGGGAATACAGGGGGCGGCACTAGCAACAGTCACTGCTCAATTTTGTTCATTCTTATATATTCTTCATTATATTTATGGAAAAGAAACCTCTTTAAAGATTGAATTACGACACCTGAATCCAGACTTATCAATTATTAGAGAGATTATAACTGTTGGACTACCTTCTTTTGCCCGGCTGGCTTCCGGTAGTATATCCACATTGTTAGTCAATCAATCATTACGCTTCTATGGCGGAGATCTGGCTATTATTATTCTGGGGGTTATTATCAAGATAACCCGGTTTCTATTCATGCCTATGTTTGGTGTGGTACAGGGAATGCAGCCCATTGCCGGTTATAATTATGGTGCTAGGCAATACGAAAGGGTTTTTGAGGTATTAAATCTAACCATTAAAGTACTATTTATCCTTTCAACTTCCCTTTGTCTTATCATGATATTATGGCCGGCTATAGTAATTACTATCTTCACCAATGATTTACAGGTTATTCAAACAGGAGTCCCGGTAATGAGGATTATGCTATTTAGTATTCCAGTCTTAAGTATACAGTTGACCGGGGCAACCTTATTTCAAGCCTTAGGGAAAGCAATGCCGGCTATGGTTTTTTCCCTGCTCCGCCGCGTTTTACTTTTTATACCCCTTATTATCATTTTACCCCGGTTTTTTCAGCTTGGTTTGCTCGGGATCTGGATATCCTATCCGATAGCTGATATCTTATCTGCGGTCATTACCTGGTTTTTTCTCAGAAATCAAGTCCAAAAAATTCGTCAGGAGGCTGAGCTTTACAGGGTATGATATAAATGTTTAAAATTTTTGGTTGCTTTTCATTTCCATTTGCTGGTGTTATAATAAATAGCAATCATTAGACAGACCATTTAGTTACGGAGGTTTTTTATGGAAAATCATGTACCTACCAGAGAAGAGGCTTTCAAGTTGTTAAAAGAATATAACCAGGAAGATAGCCTCATCAAACATGCTCTTACCGTGGAAGGCGTTATGCGGTATATAGCCCGAAAAAAGGGTGAAGATGAGGATAAATGGGGTATTATCGGTTTAGTCCATGATCTGGATTATGAAAAGTATCCGGAACAGCACACGGCTAAGAGCCGAGAAATTCTTCAGGAAAGAGGTTGGCCGGAGGAATATATTCGTGCTGTGGTAAGCCATGGCTGGGGGATTTGTTCTGATGTACAGCCGGAAACAATGTTAGAAAAAACACTTTATGCAATTGATGAATTAACCGGGTTGGTTGTAACGACTGCCTTGGTGAGGCCTTCTAAAAGTGTGATGGATGTGAAGGTAAAATCAGTTAAAAAGAAATGGAAAGATAAACGTTTTGCCGCAGGAGTTAACCGGGACATTATTCTAAAAGGTGCAGAAATGCTCGGGGTAGAGCTCTCAGAATTAATTGATGATACCATTAAGGGCATGCAGGAGATTGCAGATGAGATAGGACTAAAGGGGATGTCTGATTCTAATGGTTAAATACTATCTAACAATAACGAATTATTTGTTAATTTATCAAGATAATGGATACAACCCGGGAGGAAAATGAATATGTCATTGAGTAAAGACAATCATTTTGAAGGTTTTTCGGCAGAAGCCGTTTTTTTTCTGAAAAACCTGAAAGAAAATAATAATCGTGAATGGTTTTTAGCCCGTCAAAAGGACTATAATAAAAAGGTACTAAAACCGGCCGCTGATTTCGTCATTGAAATGGGAGAATTACTTCAAAAAATATCTCCTGGAATTCATGCTGATCCAAAAGTGAATCGTTCCATAAGCCGGATCTACCGAGATACCAGATACTCCAGTAACCAGAATCCCTATAAAACACATATAGGTATCTGGTTCTGGCAGGGAGTAAGAAAAGCCCATGAATCTCCCGGATATTATTTTGAATTAAGGCCCGAGCAACTGTATCTTTCAGCAGGCATCAGCTCATTTTCCAGAAAGACACTCTATTGTTATCGTGAAGCAGTTGCCAACCCAAAAAGTGGGGAAGAGTTAATTGCTATCTTGGAAAGGATTCAGGAAAATCCGGGTTATCAGCTAAGCAATGAATACTATAAGCGAATTCCGGAAGGCTACCATGTTCAGGGAAAAAGGGAAGAATTGATTCGTTTTAATGCACTTCTAGCCAGCATGGAGATGCCAATCCCTCCCGAGTTATATAATCGCAATCTTCTCAAAGTTGTTTTCCAAATTTTTAAGGATTGGTCACCACTTCAAAATTGGCTCTCTAAATATGTTCATGGTAATCAGTAGGGACGGTCCATATTTAAGATAACCCAAGTAGAGTAATTCATAATCTTATTCCCATCGATATAATATTATAAATAAGGTTGAAAGGTTATTCAGAAATTAGTATTGGAGGGAAGGAAAATCTAAGAATACTTTTCGGTTTCAGATTTTCGAAAAACCCGGATAATGAAATATGAATTCTTTTTAAAAAGGAATGAATGTTAGCAAGATAATCGGAAAAAGTTCTGGATGAAATTGAATAGAAATTGTTAAAACAAGAGGTATTTCAGGGGAATTTACTCCCCTGGCTATGCAGTAAGGCAAAATGGTGAGCTTTAAGAACAATATTCAATCAAATATATTTTGCAAAAAAGATAAACCAAACAATTTGCCACTTTTTCATTTTTCGGGCTTATCCAAACATCAAGAGATACTTCATTTTGTTACTACTCGACAGGGTGGCTATAGTACAGCACCTTTTTATTCCTTTAATTTGGCTTTTCATGTAGGCGATAAAAAAGAAAACGTTCTTAAAAATCGTGCCAAATTGGCACAATTTCTTCATATACCATCTCAAAGCTTTACCATCTCTTGCCAGGTACATGGAACTCATATATCAACGGTTAATCAAAACGAAAGAGGCAGTGGTGCCAGTGACCTTTCAAATGCTATCAAAGCGAGTGATGCCATGATAACTGATCAAAAAGGAGTTTGTCTTCTCATTTTTGTTGCGGATTGTGTACCGGTATTACTTTATGACCAGAAGAAGCAAATTATTGCATTAGTCCATGCAGGCTGGCAGGGAACAGTTGGCTTGATTACCCAAAAAACGGTTTACCAGATGCAGTCTTATTGGGGGTGCAAGTCACAGGATATTCTTTGTGCGATTGGGCCGTCTATTGGTCCCTGCTGCTATCAGGTTGGACCAGAGGTTATTTCCAGAGTTAGAGAAGTATTCCCGGAAGAAGAATATCTAATTAACTCTGTATCTGCTGAGGGAATGGGTTATTTCGATCTATGGGAAGCTAATAAACTACAATTATTAAATTGCCAGATACCAGAAAAAAATATTGAAGTAGCCGGTCTTTGTACTTATTGCCATTCCGATTTATTTTTTTCCAGCAGAAAAGATGGTGGACATACCGGTCGATTTGCCGCCGGTATAATGTTAAGAAAATAGGAAAGGTGTATATATCATTATTTAGCCTTAAAAAAATACCTGAGTCAAGATATGCCTGGTTTGACAATCAAAAAAGAGATTTGTTATTGATGAAGATATTATTAGTATACCTTACTTATACCGAAAAATTTTGGAGTTATAAATATGCCTTGAAATTTGTTTTTTAAAAAGATAGTTTACCTCCCTTAGGCCTATTATAACAGTAGCGGCTTTGCTTCCACCCGAATGGGAGAAAAAACTGAATGCACCGATCGGAACCAAATTATATCATCAACTCATCAAGGAGAATCGTTTTTTTAAAGAGTCCCAGTGGCCGCAATACTGATTTTACCATTGAACCATCTACGCACCTCTATACTATTATGAACGTTTCTTATCCCTGATGAAAAATATCAATAACTACTATTTTAAAATAAGAACCAGTCGTTTTCGCTGGATCTATCTGTCAGCTTTTATGAGGTCAATCTGGTATTTAGGTATGAAAGAAAAGGGGAGAAGGTATTACTGGAAAGTATTTTTCTGGACACTGCTTCATCGCCCTAAGCTTTTTCCGGCTGCTATTACTTATTCTATTACCGGTTTTCATTTCCGCAAAATATTTGGTGTGGGCAAAGCCTTCACAAAACAAACCGATTAGATCAATAATTAAAATGAATCAATCAAATTTATAGGTTGTGTCTTTTACCTTCTCCTTATTTTACTCTATTTTATTATTTATAAAAAAATTTTTATTTTTTTTATTGACCTTTGTCTGATATAGTGTTATACTTCTATTAATTTAATTGTTAACAATTTAATATGTTAAATCTTTAATTAATAAAAATTGTTAAAATTTGTATTTTAATTTTTTAAAAGCGAGTAATTGGGTTATAAAAAATGAATATTATCAGGGGATTCCAGGACATTTTACCGGAAAATATGGAGAAAAGAAGATTTTGCGAGAACAGATTAAGAGCAATCTTTAAAAAATGGGGCTATCAGGAAATCGATACACCGACACTAGAATATTATGATTTTTTAATCCAGGGTATTGGCCCGGAGTTAAGAGAAAGAATGTTCAAATTATTGAATGCAGACGGTGAGATTATCGTCCTTCGTCCCGATATGACCACGCCCATTGCCCGGATGGCCGCTACTAAGCTTGGCAAGGCCGGGGATGGTTTTCATAAATTTTATTATCTAAATCATGTTTTTAGAAAGGTAACCAATAACACGGAAGATCAACAGGAATTCCATCAGGCAGGCATTGAATTGCTTGGTTTAAACAATCGACTGGCTGATGCTGAAGTGATTGCCGTGGCCATTCAAGCTTTGGTCAATGCGGGGTTAAAGAATTTTTATATTGACATCGGTAGTGCCAGGTTTTTTAATTCACTTCTGGATCAATTGCCAATTATTCCGGAACATAAGAAAACATTGCGAAAAACCATAATGAATAAGGACTTTGTTCTGTTGGAAAAACTTTTGTTCCGTTATGATCTGTCCCGGCAGGACCGGGAAACCATTCTGCGTTTGCCTCATTGGAGGGGAGATGAGTCCGTCATTGAGGAAGCAGAAGAGACATTGAAACAAAACAATATGACGGCAAGTCTGGCCTTAAAAGAAGTTGAAGAAGTCTATCAATATCTTAGAATGTATGGACTTGACCGTTATGCCATCATTGATCTGGGAATCATCAGGAATTTTGATTACTATACCGGAATTGTCTTTGAGGGATACACCGGGTATATGGGATCGGCAATATGTGGTGGCGGGCGTTATGATCACCTATGTCAGAAATTTGGAAAAGACATTCCCTCAACCGGTGTAGCAATTGGTATAGAAAAATTAGTCAGGGTATTAGCCCAGGAAAACCAGGTAAGTAAAGGAACATTGGATAGGCGAAAATATTTTATCAGGTATCGAAAAGATCTTATCCAGATCGCTTTTACATTGTCTGAACAATTGAGAAATCTCAACAATATAGTAGAGATGGAACTAGAAATTGAACGCCCAAAAAATCAGGCTATTCAATATTCTATTGATAAAAAAATATGTTACCTGATTGATATTCAATCAGAGAATTTAGATCAGGTGACCCGGTACGACCTGGAAACAAAGCAAGAAGAAAAGGTGTCTTATGGTGAAAAAAACTGAAGATTCCATTATGACCATTGCCTTACCCAGTGGCCGACTATTTCAATCTACAATAGATTTACTGAAAAAATCAGGTTACTTCGGTTTGATTGATTATGATGAAAAAACGGATAGACGTCTGGTCTTTTATAACCAGGAGGAAACTTTTCAATTTATGATTACCAAACCCAAAGATAATCCTACCTATGTGGAATGTGGTGTGGCAGATATTGGAATTGCAGGGAAGGATATTCTGTTAGAGGAAAAAAAAGATGTCTATGAATTATTAGACCTTGGTCTGGGGGCTTGTCATATTGTGCTGGCTGCTTCCCGAGCCAGGGAGGAGGTAATGAGGGATATAGAACAACGTTTACCCCTGAAGATTGCCACTAAATATCCCAACATCAGTCGCAATTATTGTCTTAAAAAGGGGATTAACGGAGAAATCATCACACTTTATGGATCCGTAGAGCTTGCCCCTCAGGTAGGATTGGCTGATATCATTGTTGATCTGGTTTCTACCGGGAAAACACTTCAACAAAATCATCTAAGGGTGATTGATGAAATTACACCGATAAGTGCTCGATTAATTACGAATCGTATCAGCTATAAAACCAGACACCGGCAGGTACATCAGGTTGTTCAGGCCTTAAAAAAAATAGTTGTCCCAACAAATGATACTTAAGTAAAAAGTGAAATAAAATTTGAGATCAAGGTGTTCGTGATGGAATTAATGAAAGTTTTAGCTCTCAATGACCAAAATAAAACATTTGTCTTTGATAATATTAAAAAGACTACCAACGGAAAATTGCTGAAAGAGGTCGAAAAAAAAGTCAGTAAGATCATCGAACAGGTTAAAAATGAAGGAGACCAGGGTCTGCTTCAATTAACCCATCAACTGGATCGAAATGACCTGCAGGAATCAGATCTGGAAGTAACCCGCAATGAATTTGAACAAGCGGCATCGCGGGTCAAAACGGAATTGTTTGAGATTATCAGGCAATCCATTGAAAGGGTCAAATCCTTTCATCAATTTCAGCTGGAAAAATCCTGGCTTTCTCATCAAGAGGAAGGCATGATTTTGGGGCAACTGGTACGACCATTGGAACGGGTGGGAATCTATGTACCCGGTGGAACAGCGGAATATCCTTCCTCCCTGATTATGGGTGTAGTCCCAGCCCTAATTGCCGGTGTAAAGGAGATAAGCGTGGTAACGCCTCTGGGATCGAGGTCTGAGATATCACCCTATTTATTGATGACTGCACGGGAACTGGGTATTTCTAAAATCTACAAGGTCGGAGGTGCCCAGGCCATTGCTGCCCTTGCCTATGGTACCGAGACCATTAAGCCGGTTGATAAAATTATCGGTCCCGGGAATATCTATGTGACCATGGCCAAGAAATTGGTTTTCGGCCAGGTGGATATTGATATGCTGGCCGGTCCCAGTGAAATTCTTATCTGGGCTGAGAAAGGAGCCAATCCCGATTATGTCATAGCAGATTTGTTTTCTCAGGCTGAGCATGATCAGGAGTCCAGGGTTGTCCTGGTTACGACATCAAAACAATTAGCAGAACAGGTGCGCAAGAGGATTCGTGGACAGATAGCACAATGTAAACGAAAAGATACCATCACCCGTTCCTTAACTAAAAACGGTAAAATTATTTTAGCACAAGATAAAAAATTAGTGATCGAATACATCAATGAATTTGCTCCAGAACATTTGGAACTTCAGGTTGACGATCCCTGGGCTTATCTGGGGGATATTAAGAATTTCGGTGCAGTTTTTATAGGACCTTATTCACCGGAGCCTTTGGGTGATTATTGGGCAGGCCCCAATCATATTCTGCCAACCATGGGAAGTGCCAGAAAATTTTCCGTGTTGTCAGTTCATGATTTTCTAAAAAGAAGCAGTGTTATTTATTGCCGAAAGGATAAGTTTCTTCAGGATAGGGAAAAAATTGCCCGGTTTGCCGATTTGGAGGGATTATCTGCCCACGCCTATGCGTTGAGAATAAGAAAATGATGCCAAATTACTTTTTGGAGAAAAGCTTTGACAAAAAACTATTTGCAGGAAAATGAAGTTTTAATCAGAAAAGAAATTTATCCTTTTTTGCCTGAAATTGATACCATCATTTTTGATATTGACGGTGTACTGGTCAATGTTTCTTCTTCTTATCATCAGACCATTATTGATACCGTGCAGTACTATTTTGGTAATATGATCAATATACCGGGAGAAGATGAATTGGTTGACAGTAAGACTATTGCTGGTTTTAAAATGGTTGGTGGATTTAATGATGACTGGGAGCTATCGGCAGCAGCTATTTTATATTATCTCTGGAAAATGGAGGAATACCAACTAAAATCAATGGAAAGACTAAAAGACAACTCTCCCCTTATTATAGATTTTATCAATAAAAATCTATCGAACGGTGGCGGGTTGGCACAATTGATGACCTGGGTAACAAACAATGCATCCGATCCGGATAAGATTTTTTCTCTGTGGAACAAGGAAAAAATATTTCAGATAGCGAAGGAATTCTACGCAGGAGAAAGGAATTGTTACAGACTCTATCATTTTTATCCCAAGATTGTACACCAGGCAACCGGTAATATAGAAAAAGAAATCATTGCAATTGTGCCTGCAGTAACAGAGCTATTAAAAAGATATCAGGTGGGAATATTGACTGGTAGAAATCGAACAGAAACCCATTTTTTTATGGAGCAAATCAACTGGAGCTCATGGCTTGACCCCGGGATGATTGTTACTTCAGAAGATCATATGACCAAACCTTCACCCGATGGCTTGAAATTTTTAATGGAGCACTTTCAGTCAAAACAGGGACTGTATATTGGTGATACCATGGATGATCTTTTAACGGTTAAAAATCTAAACCACCAGTATGGAAAGCAGTATTGTCTCTCTGCCCTGGTTTTAGGGAATGATTTTACGGAGGGAAATGACTATAAAGAACATTATATAAAAAATAATGTTGATCTATTGGCCGAAAATGTAAATCAGGTAGTTCAATTGATTCATCATCGAATTCGATAAGTATGAATGTAAAAAGGAGAGTGATTGCCTTGAAAGAAAGAATTGGCTCAGTTCACAGAAAAACCGGGGAAACGGATATCCGGGTAAAAATGAATCTGGACGGTGAGGGGAAGTGTAGCCTTCACAGTGAATTGCCTTTTTTGAATCATATGCTGACATTATTTTGTAAGCATGGATTTTTTGACTTGCAGCTGGAGTTAAATGGAGATATTGAAGTTGATGCTCATCATTCTCTGGAAGATCTGGGGATCTGTCTGGGAAGAGCTATTAAAGAGGCATTGGGTGATAAATCAGGCATAAGACGGTACGGTTTTTTTCTTCTGGCAATGGATGAAGCGCTGATCCGTACTGCTATAGACCTTAGCGGAAGAGGTCGCCTATTCTATCAGGTACCTGATCAAAGACTGGCTAAAATTGGTCGCATTGACGGAGAAGTCTGGCAGGAGTTTTTTACTGCACTGGCCTATGAAGGCGGCTTTACTCTACATATTGACCTGTTAAAGGGAGAGAATATGCACCATATCATAGAAGGAATTTTTAAGGCCTTTGCCAGGACATTGGATCAGGCAATCGAAGAGGAAAAAAGACTGAAGGGTAACATCCCTTCCAGCAAAGGGTTGCTGGCATAAAAACAGGAGATAAAATGATCGTCATTATTGATTATCAGATGGGAAATATTAAGAATGTACATCATGCCCTGAATCATCTGGGATACAGGGTAAAAATCAGTGACAAACCTGAAGTAATTAAAAAAGCCAATGGTTTAATCCTGCCCGGTGTCGGTGCCTTTCGAGACGCAGTTAAGGTATTGAAGGAAAAGAGACTGGATAAGGTCATTAAAGAGGTGGTGGAAAAAGGGAAACCCTTTCTGGGTATTTGTCTGGGAATGCAGTTAATCTTTTCCTATAGTGAAGAAAATGGACTCTATCAGGGATTGGGGCTTATTCCCGGTAAGGTTGTACGCTTTCCCGAACAATTCCGGGTACCCCATCTGGGATGGAATCAGGTTCATTACCGTTTCAAAGACCAGGAAGACGATAATGCTTTGTTTTCCGGGATTGAGAATGCTAGTTATTTTTATTTCCTGCATTCTTTCTATTGTATCCCTGATGAAGAGGATGCCGTGTTGACCCAGACGGACTACCAGCAATTATTCGTATCCTCCGTTCGCAGGGAGAATGTGTTTGGAGTTCAGTTTCATCCGGAAAAAAGTAGCTCCCAGGGATTAAATTTATTAAAAAATTTTGGAGAGATGTGTATTGCTGATTATTCCGGCGATTGACATAAAAGACAATCAATGTGTTCGTCTCATGCAGGGCAAGGTTGAAAATAGGGAAGTTTTTTCCGAAGATCCCTGTGCTATGGCCAAAATTTGGGAAAAACGAGGGGCAAAATTATTGCATGTTGTAGATCTGGATGGTGCCTTTCAGGGGAAACC
>CAYSAA010000213.1:0-11899 GCA_964428905.1 uncultured Atribacterota bacterium | reverse complement strand
TGGTGCCGAAGGGGGGATTTGAACCCCCACAGGTGCAAGACCTACTACGCCCTGAACGTAGCGCGTCTACCGATTCCGCCACTTCGGCCAGTGAGTTTTACAAAAAGTAACCATAGAAGGTTACTTACTAACATATTAGGATAGATAAAATTAAATCGCTTGTCAAGAAAATCTCTCTCTTTATTATCTATTTGTTTCAAGCTTATTTTTAAAAAACATAATTTTGTTATATAATATTTTTTGATTGTGTTGTTTATTGGTTTCTTCCTAAGAAATGAGAGGTTATGATGTTGGAAAATAAAAAAAGTATTGTTGATTTAGATTTAGGAGACAGGATTAAGGGAATTTTTTACCTTAAAGAAAAAGAATTCAGATTGCGAAGAAATGGTGAAACTGTGGATGGTTTTTTAAAAATTGCAGATAAGAGTGGTGAAATAGAGGCTATCTTTTGGGATGTTTCGAGTAAGAAATTAAAAGAAATTGAGAGCATGAAATTTGCCCGAATTGCAGGGCAGGTTATCAAGAAGAAAAATAATGGCCAGATGCAAATGAGTATCAAAACTTTAGAAGAAACTTCGGAGATTTCTGCAGAAGACTTTATTCCCTCTACGGATAAGGATATGGAAGAATTAATGCAGGCAATTGATAGTAAAATTGCTTCCATTAAAAATTATCATCTAAAAGGGTTACTGATTTCCTTTTTTGATGATATGATATTTCGTGAAAAATTCAAGAAAGCACCGGCAGCCAAAAAATTACACCAGGCTTATAAGGGGGGATTAGCCGAACACACGGTTAATGTTGCCAATATTTGTGAGGCCATTTGTCAGATTTATCCTCAGGTTAATCGGGATTTTTTGATTACTGTAGCCCTCCTTCATGATATTGGAAAGATTGAGGAGTATCGATTCAACGGATCTATTGAATATACGGATAAGGGGAAATTGATTGGTCATATTATCATCGGAACAGAAATGATTCAGGAGAAAATTCAAAAAATACATGATTTTCCTGGTGATTTGGCAATGATGATTAAGCATACCATTTTGAGCCATCATGGTAAATTTGAATTCGGTTCACCAAAATTACCCAGTATCCTGCCGGCGATTGCTCTTTTTTATGCGGATGATACTGATGCTAAAATTAATGGTATGGTGCGTTTGAAGGAACAAAATGAAAACATGGATAAAAAATGGAGTGAATGGGTTTGGTGGCTGGAACGATCCATTTACCTGGCAGAACAGAATATTATAAAAAATAGCAATGAGGGAATAGCAGAGATCGATAGTAATGATAAATACGAAACTTAGTGATGAACATATACAAGGTATACAGGAGGAAGCCCATGCGTAATAGATTAGCAAAAGCCGTTTCCAACCAAAAGGCAGATTACCTGGAAATCCGCTTGGAAGAAAACGAATCTACCAGTATTCGTTTTCAGGGTAAGAATATGGAAAAAATCAGTAGTTCACAGGAAATGGGAGGCAATGTCAGAGCCCTGGTTAAAGGACGATGGGGTTTTGTCACCTTTAACCAATGGGAAGAACTGGAAGACAAAGTCAAGCAGGCTATTGAAATTGCCACACTTATCGGCAATCAAAAGAATTATCTGGTTGAAACAGAACCGGTAGTGGAGTATTTGCAGGCAGAATGTGGACGTGATTTCAGAAAGGTCAGCTTAAAAGATAAAGCCTCTATGATGAATAACTACAGCAACGTAATAATGAACTATAGCTCTAAGATACAATCTTCCATTGTGGATTATACCGATAAGTACTCAACTGTTTATTTCGCAAATTCTGAGGGAAGCTATATTCAGCATGAACGACCTTATTTGAGTGTTCATTTTACTGCCATTGCCCGCAATGTTGATGATGTTCAGATGGCTCATGAAAGTATAGGTAGTAGTAAGGGTTATGATTTAGCTGAACAGATTTCATCGATGGCACAAAAAGCAGCTCGGCGAGCAGTGAATTTGTTAAAAGCCAAACCGGTTCGGGGTGGAGAGTATACGGTTATCCTTGATCCTATGCTGGCGGGCGTTTTTATTCATGAAGCCTTTGGTCATTTAAGTGAGGCAGATTTCTTATATGAAGACCCTCGAATGCAGAATTTAATGCAATTAGGGAAAAAGGTTAGTTCATCAGAACTAAATGTTGTCGATGATGGTTCTTTAATAGGTTTGCTGGGTTCTTCCAAATATGATGATGAGGGAATTCGAACCCGAAAGAATTATTTAATCAAAGAAGGTGTGCTTACCGGGCGGCTTCATTCACGGGAAACCGCTGCCAGAATGGGAGAGGCTCCCACAGGTAATGCCAGGGCATTAAATTACCATTTTAAACCAATCGTTCGAATGACCAATACCTATATAGAGCAAGGTAAAACACCTTATAAGGACTTATTCAGAGATATTAAAAAGGGAATTTATGCCCGACAGTTTTATGGTGGTAATACTACCTTTGAGATGTATACTTTTAGTGCCGGAGAAGGTTATATCATTGAAAACGGACGTCCTATGGAACCGGTTCGAGATATAACATTAACCGGGAATTTATTTGATACACTACATCATATTGATGGTATAGGCAATGACTTGAAGATTATTGAGTCAGGCGGAGGCTGTGGTAAAGGTGGACAACAGCCTTTGCCGGTGACCTTTGGAAGTCCTCATATTCGTATTCATAACGTTGTGGTAGGAGGCAGTAGTTAATATGCAACAGATTATGGAAAAAATTAAGCAAAAAGTACCTTCCGTTGAGTTATTTAGAGTAAATTATAAATCAACTCCGGTTGATTATGAAATGAACCAATTAAAGTCTATCAACATGGAAGAGGTTGAAGGGTGGGCACTAAGGGTTATCCATGGAGGTAAGGTAGGTTTTTCTTCCTCCACATCTCAGGATCAGATTGATCGTATGGTTGACCAGGCAATTGAGGTGGCACAATTTGGACAAATAGCTCAATTTGATTTTCCCGAGAAAATTACCACAGGTAAGGAGCAAAAAATAAAGTTATACGATGAATCCGTCCAAGAAAAGAGTATTGGAGATATGATAGAGGCAGGAAATGAGATTGTTAAGCAGGTTAATGCAATCAATCCGGATTTTCGCTGTGATGCAGGGATTTCCAAACATGAGGGGAATGTTCAATACTGGAATACTTATGGTGGGTCATTCAGCTACCGTAAAACATTGCTTTCTCATTCTGTTATGGTTCAAAAAACCACTGACAATGATATGATGATGTTAATGGAATCTCAACAATGGGGTGATGCCAGCCTGTCACTTGATTCTTTTTGGGAAAGATTGCAAAAAAAAGTAAAATGGGCTGAAAAAATAGTGGGAATTAGCAGTGGTAATATGCCGGCTATTTTCACTCCCAAGGCCTTATTAGTATTAATGCTCCCTTTTATCAGTGGATTAAACGGAAGGCTGGTCAATAAAAAGATATCTCCTTTACAGGACAAGAAGAATCAATTACTATGGAGTCCTTTATTTTCCTTGTACAGTGACGGAACCATCGATTATGCTGGAGGCAGTGCCCCTTATGATGATGAAGGTATTGAAATGCAGCGTTTGCCTTTGATAAAAAAAGGTGTCTTGAAGAACTATTATTATGATTTAGAGAATGCTGCCGAAGCCGGTGTGAAGTCAACCGGTAATGGTATCAGGGCTGGTTTTCATTCTTCTCCTTCCCCGGGTGTGAGTAATCTAATTGTTTCCAAAGGGGAAACACCTTTTGATGAGATGATTAAGGATGTCAAAGAAGGAATTATTATAGATCAGGTCTTAGGATTGGGACAGGGCAATATAGTAAGTGGAGCTTTTTCCAACAATGTTCAGCTGGGTTTTAAAATAAAGGATGGAAAGGTAGTGGGAAGAATTAAAAATGTCATGATTTCCGGGAACGCACTTCAAATTTTAAAGGATGTTGCAGCTGTGGGCAGTGAGCCAAGATGGGTTTCCGGACAGTATCACTTTCCCCATATCTATGTGAAGTCATTATCGGTCTCTACAAAAGTTTGAGTTAGTCAATATAAATTACCATTAAGGATAAAAAATATGTTAAAATTTTTAGTTATCAGGCATGGAGAAACACAAAGTAATGCTGAAAAACGTTTTTCAGGGCATCAAGATGTAGATCTGACAGAAAAAGGAATCTGGCAGGCAGAACAGTTATCATATCGTCTAAAAGATGATCACATTGATGCAATTTATAGCAGTGATCTAAAAAGGGCAATTCATACCGCAAAAATTATTCTTCGAAATCGTGATCTTTCTTTATATATAGAACCTTACTTCAGGGAAATTAGTTTTGGAGATTGGGAAGGCTTGAAGTATGAGGAACTTGATGCTGAAAATGGAGAAAGACCTTCCACAGGTTGGTGGAATCAGCCTGATTCCCCGCTTCCCGGTGGAGAAAGTATTTTAGATTTAAGAAAGCGCGTCATGGCTGGGCTGGAAAAAGTAATTGCAGATAATGATGAAGATGATAAG
Organism: uncultured Atribacterota bacterium; assembly: GCA_964428905.1. Lineage (GTDB taxonomy): Bacteria > Atribacterota > Phoenicimicrobiia > Phoenicimicrobiales > Stramentimicrobiaceae > CAYSAA01. Next base: position 7,400 of record CAYSAA010000213.1, on the reverse strand, counting down.
TATAAAACAATTGCTATTATCTGTCATGGAGGTGTAACCAGGTTGATTGTCGGTATTGCTCTGGATATCCCCATAAAAAAGGTATGGCATATCAAGCAGCAATCAACTGCTCTCAATATTATAAAGTATGATAAAAAAAGTGGGTTTTATGTTGGATCTGTGAACGATGTTGCCCATCTGATAATAAAAGAAAAGAAAGAAGAATTCATTGAGAAGTAGCAAGATTGATCAATTGATTCAGGAAATTCAATCTATTAATTCAGATATTGAGAAAGAAGCCTTAAAAAAGTTCGATCATTTAACCAAACCCCGAAAGAGCTTGGGACGATTAGAAAATATAACGGCAGCTGCAGCCGCAATTTACGGTTCTTTATCTCCTGATTTAAAGAGAAAAGTTATTTTTTTGATGGCTGCCGATCATGGTGTAACAGCGGAAAAAGTAAGTGCTTATCCATCTGAAATTACCCGGCAAATGGTATTAAATTTCCTGGATGGTGGTGCAGCTATTAATGTTTTAGCCCGACATTTTGGTATTGAGGTAGTCATAACAGATATAGGTGTGAGAGGTGATTTTGAAGATCGGATAGGTTTAATCAGGAAAAAAATTGCCCCTGGAACGAAAAATATGGCAAAAGGACCGGCCATGACCAGGGGAATGGCAGAAGAATCTGTTCTGATGGGATATGAGATTTTTGAAAAAGCCTTTTCTGAGAAAAGGATTGGCCTGGTCGGTCTGGGAGAGATGGGCATCGGTAATACCACAGCCAGCAGTGCTATTATCGGTTTATTGACCGGATCGAAAATAGAGGATGTAGTAGATATGGGTACTGGTCTTCAGCCCAAAGAGGTACAACATAAAATTGATATTATCAAACATTCTATTAGAGTGAACCAACCCGATCCTGCAGACTCCATGGATGTGCTGACCAAGGTTGGTGGTTTTGAAATCGGCGGACTAGTGGGTTGTATTCTCGCTGCAGCTGCCAGGAGGGTACCGATAATAATGGATGGCTTAATATCGGGGGCCTGCGCCTTGTTGGCGGTAAAACTTTCTCCTTGCGTCCGGGATTACCTGTTTGCCAGTCATTGTTCTAAGGAAAAGGGTCATCGCGTTGCTTTGTCACATCTTAATAAGCAGCCTATATTCGATTTAGAGATGCACTTAGGAGAGGGGACCGGAGCTACTTATGGTATGAATTTTATTGAAACAGGGTTTAAATTGTTAAACCAGATGGCTAAATTTGATGATCTAAAATAATCACAGAAGTAGACAAAAATGATTATCAAGGAAACATATATGCGGAAAAACAGACTAAAATTAATCTTAATTACCGGAGGAGTACGTAGTGGAAAAAGTTCCTTCGCTGAAAAATTAGCTGCAAAACTTGGTGAGAAAATAGTCTTTATTGCCACTGCCCAGGCTCTGGATGAGGAAATGGAAGATAGGATAACGCAACATCGAGCCAATAGGCCGTTTCACTGGAAAACCTATGAAGAGCCCTATCAGGTTGCACAGGTTATTCAACAGGTTGGTCAAAGTACGGAAGTTGTCCTGGTTGATTGTCTGACCTTACTGATTTCTAATCTAATGCAGGATTATCGGGAGGGATCCTCAAATGAGGATCTTGCCCACAAAATCATCAGAAAAATTGAGAAAATTATTCAAGAATCATTAAAGTGCCAAGCAACAATAATTATTGTTTCCAACGAAGTTGGATTAGGATTGGTTCCTGCTAATCCGATGGGACGTTTCTTTCGAGATATGCTGGGTAAAGCTAACCAATTGATTGCCGCACAATCTAACCGGGTCTATTTAATGGTATCAGGTATTCCGCTTTTGATTAAGGGGAACAGTAATGAAAAATATTTTTAGGAGATTTGTTCTATCTATATCCTTTCTTACGGTCCTGCCGGTTAACCTTTTCTTCTCCCAAAATGAGCAAAAACCCCAGGATTATATTAAAGAAGACCTGTCAAAATCCAGTATTTATTTCCCGATAGTGGGTATTTTAATCGGACTTATGTTGGTGGGAATAGATTTTTTACTTACGTGGACTCCTTTTGATACTTTATTGTCTAATGGCATTATTCTTGTTGTTTGGGTTTTCTTGAGCGGAGGCCTGCATTTGGAAGGATTTGCTGACATGGTAGACGGATTTTCCGGTGGAAACAATCAACAGGAAATCATTAGAATTATGAAAGATGGTTCTATAGGAGCCAAAGGAGCCATTGCTTTAATTTTGTTGATTCTGCTAAAATTTTTACTTTTAAACAGGTTGTCCGTTTCAATTAGAATGGAAGCCCTTTTATTGGCTCCGGTTATTGGTAGATGGACAATGGTTTTAGCCGGTTATTTTGGGAGGCCGGCATCTTCAGATAACACCTTATCACAGATGTTTTCCCTTTACCTGGGGAAAAAAGAGTTACTACTTGCGACTTTATTTGCTATAGCATATAGTTTTTATCTCTTATCTTATCATTCTGCTTATTTTTTTATTTTCTCAGGACTCATAACTTATCTAATCATATCTTATTCTTTTTCCAAGATGCAGGGAATTTGCGGAGATGTGATTGGTGCAGCCAATGAAATAAATGAACTGGTTGTCTTATTATTACTTTCTTTATTCTATGTGCTGTAAAGATAGTACAATTTTTAATGTGTAATCTACTTTGGTCTGGGATTTATGTTCTTTAAATCATGATTACATAATTACCTGCGGGATAGCAAGCTCAGGATGTTGAATAATATGCGCTTTACTGCGGTATACCTTTTTTATATTCTCATTATTGATAACCTCTTGCGGTGTTCCGCTTATTTCAATTTTACCTTTATCCAATAAGATAAGGCGGTCTGCACAGAAGCTGGCCAGATTCAAATCATGAAAAACAGAAATAATACATGTAATTTCTTCCTGTAGAGTATCTTTTAATATCCTAATCATTTCATATTTGTAATTTAAATCCAGGTGGGAAGCGAATTCATCCAGCATCAGTATTTTGGGAGATTGTGCCAGTGCCCGGGCAATGTAAACCCGCTGCATTTCACCTCCGCTTATCTGATGAATCCCTTTATCAGCATGGCATAAGGAGTCCGTTTTTTCCATAGCGTTACGGGAAATCCGGTAATCTGAAATCGTTTCACCTTGCCACTGGTTAATATAAGGGGTTCTTCCCATAAAGACAATTTCCTTCACTTTATAATTATAGGTAATATAGGATTCCTGCGGTACAACTGAGATCATTTTAGCCAATTTTTTTTTCGGTATTGTACTGATATCCTGGTGAAATATTACTATTTGCCCATTTTGGGGTGAAAGGATTCCGGAAATCAATTTTAACAGAGTTGTTTTTCCTGAGCCGTTAGGTCCGATAATGCCGATGAATTCACCTGGAAATATGGACAAATTTATATCATGAAGTACTGGTTGCTGTTCATAAGAAAAAGTGACATCTTTCAGATAAATAGCCTGTTCTTTAATATTCATTAGTTTCATTCCTCCTCTTTAAGAGATGAATAAATAGCGGTGCACCGATAATGGCAGTAATAGCCCCTATAGGTATCTCAGTTGGTGCGATAATAGTGCGCGCTATGGTGTCACAGAAAATCAGAAAAGCTGCACCGATAAGGGCTGATACTGGAAGCATAATACGGTGATCAGGTCCTGCCAGAAGGCGGGCGATATGCGGAATAACTAATCCGACAAAGCCGATTAGACCAGTAAAAGAAACCACAACGGCAATCATAATAGAACCTATCAGGAAAATTTTTAACCGCAATTTTTCAGTCTGAATCCCCAGGTGAAGTGCCTCCTCTTCCCCCAGAGTCATAGCATTTAGTTCCAGAGATGAAAAAATTAACAGCATGCTTCCCAGAAAGACCGGTAGGATAATCAGAGCAATCTTTTGCCAGTTTGCAGTTGACAGGTCACCCATTAACCAGAAGACCATTGAGTGTAACTCACGACTGGATATAGCCAGTAGAATGGTAATCAAGGCTGAGAAGAAGAAGTTAACTGCCACACCGGCCAGTAATAAATCAGTCATAGGAAGATGGTTTTTTTTCCTGGAAAATAGATAAACCAATACTATAGAAAGAAAAGCACCAATTAAAGCAAAAATCGGCAGTAGATTCATTAAATACAATCCTGTCAAATATTGAATTGCGATAGTGGAGCAAGCCCCTAAAGCTGCCCCAGCCGAAACTCCCAGAATATAGGGATCAGCAAGGGGGTTTCTTAGAATTCCCTGAAAAGCTCCCCCAACAACGGCCAGGGTCATTCCGGTAAGCATAGCCATAATCAATCTTGGAATTCTTAATTCCCAAACGATGAGCCCCAGGCTGTCATCTATTTTGTGATGCCACAGAATAGAGAATATCCTTTGTGGTTGGATAGATATTGTTCCAAAATTAAGACCGATAAAACCTATGATTAAAATAGATAGAAAGCCAAATATAAGCACGAAAAAAGCCTTGTATCTCCAGTTGGGATATCCGTATAGGTTATCTTTACTTCTTTTCAGTGAATATTTCATGGAGTAATTCCAGGGCGTCCACAAGACGGGGTCCGGCACGGTAGAAAATATCTTCATTTACGGTATAAATCTGTTGATTTCTGATTGCCGGGACCTGAGACCATCCGGGATGACGAATAATATCGTTTTTTATTTTTGTAATTTCTTCAGGATTCATAATTCCACTGGGAATAAGTATAATATCCGGCTCTGCCTGAGCTACCAATTCAGGGCTGATTTTTGCCCATCTTTGCAGGTGTCCTACGATGTTTTGTCCCCCGGCTAAGGTAATTAGTTCATGAAACAATGTTCCTCTACCGGGGCTGTAAATAGTATCAAAGCTGGAACCGGCAAAAACCTTCAGTTGCATTTCAGTCGGCAGGTTCTCAACTAGAGATGTTATTCGGTTCACACGTTCCTGCATATCAGCAATTAGCTGGTCTCCTTTTTCCGGTATTCCACAGGCAGCCGAGATTAGGCTAATACTTTTTATAGTATCCTGCAGCGATTCTGCTTGGATGACTAACACCTTGAAACCTAACTCCCTTAGTCGGTTGATATCTTTTAATGGATTTAATTCACCAAAAGCAAGAATTATATCTGGCTCCAGGGATACGATTTTCTCCAAATTCATTGGAAACATTTTTCCGATACTTTCTATATTTTCTGCCTCTTGTGGATAATTGCAGAAATCAGTTCTCCCGACTAACTTATTCTCTAAAGCAAGCGCAAAGATGATTTCCGTATTACTAGGTGCTGTAGAAATAATTCTCTGTGGTTTTTCAGTAAATGTTGTTGCTACTCTACTGTCATCAAAAAGAGTAATTGGAAATAAGTGTTCCTGGGAAAATCCGGGAATAGCCCAGAGAGATGAAATCAACATTGCTAACATAATGGCATAAAAAGAACTAGTTTTTATTTGATTCATCCTATTTTCAACTCCTTCTTATATTATTTTTGAAATTTTAAAAAATATGATATTTAAAAATAAAGAAACACACCCCTTAACCACGAAGAAGTGTACACTATCTACAACAGGCAGGTCTCCTGGCTTTAGGCTATCTACTTGCCGCGCCTTCCCGGAATATGATTTTCCAGTGGCATCAAGCAGCTTTCGGTACCTTTCACAGTAACGGGCTTGCGGTGGATTTTCACCACACTTCCCTTTACCTGTTGATAGAGAAATATATATTTTTATGTTATTATAACCAATGTAAGTAGAAAATACAATGAAAGTTTTAAAAATTTCAGATCTAAAAAAGAGATATACTTAAAATTCAAGATAAGGAGATATTTTCTGCATGAAAGGATTAATTCAGGTTTACTTTGGAAATGGGAAAGGCAAGACAACCGCTGCCCTCGGTCAAGCTCTCAGAGCAGCTGGAAGAAATAAGAAGATATTGATCGTGCAGTTTATGAAGAAATGGGATTATGGTGAATTACATTCCATCGAACAAATCCCCCAAATCACTATTAAAACCTTCGGTACAAAGGATTTTGTCTATAAAGGAAAGGCAAAAGAAATTGATTATCAGGAGGCAAAGAAAGCATTCACAGCAGGGGTACAGGGTGCACAAAGCGGTCAATATGATATTGTTATTTTCGATGAGCTGAATGTGGTACTTTATTTTGAATTATTGGAAATACAGCAGGTTATGGACTTTTTGGAGAAAAAATCGGAAGAAGTGGAAATCATTATTACCGGTAGAAATGCACCACAGGCAATCATTGATAAGGCGGACTTAGCAACAGAAATGCGAGAAATTAAGCATCCTTACCAAAAAGGAATCCAGGCCAGAATAGGAATAGAATATTAAAAAGAGATTCTTTTTAATAAGAATAATGAGAATAAGATAAATCGGATTTAAAGAAAAGGACTATATCGAAAATCTGTGTATGACAAGCATATGAGGGGTTTCAGGGGAGATTCCTCCCCTGACGATATCTATGCTTTATATTAGAAAGGTTTAAGGATAATGGAAAACAAGTATAATAACTATCATGATTCAAAGATTGTGGAATTATGCCGGGTACCAACTGAGATTGATGCCCTTCCTATTCAAAGTTTGCTGGAAAGTTATGGAATAAGATGTATTCTGCAGTCAGATGTTACCCGGTCAGTCTATCCCTTTACCGTAGATGGATTAGCTGAGGTCAGAATTATGATATCAGACAGGGATCTGGATAAGGCAAATGATATTCTGAAGGAATCAGATTGTTAATTTTTTAAAAATAAAAGATGATTAAATTACCTGTATCTTTATTTATCTTTTATCCACAACATTTTCTTTGCAGGCAGCATAGTAATTTCAGGAAAATTAATTCTCTATCAATCTTGTCTAATTGTTTAAAATATCATAAAATTCATGTAACTGTTATTTAAAAATAAAGGAGGTTGCCAGTTGGATAGTATTTTGATTATTTATCATTCTCACAGCGGTAATGTGGAAGAAATGGCTTATGCCGTGAAAAGGGGAATTGAAAAAACCAAAGGTTTCCAGGTAAAACTGAAAAAGGCACAGGATGCCACTTGGGATGATTTAAAAATGGCAGCAGGTATTGCTATTGGTACACCAGATTATTTTGATTACATGGCTGGTACAGTCAAAGATTTTTTTGATCGGACTTTTTATCCCAGCCAGAGTAAGATTAAAGGTAGTTTAACTTCCAATAAGCCTTGTGTGTTTTTTGTTTCAGGAGGCACGGGTGGAGAGCCGGCAATTGAGAGTTTAAAGAAAATAAGTCTGGCTTTTAAATTCGAGGTAATTGATTATATTACCGTAGGTAGCAAATTAACGACAGAGCTTTTAATGAAATGTGAAAATTTAGGAGAGAAATTAGCTACTAACATTTTGCATCAATAGAAGAAAAAACCAATAACAGATACT
>CAYSAA010000212.1:0-8628 GCA_964428905.1 uncultured Atribacterota bacterium | reverse complement strand
TGGACATGGGAACCGAATTTGATGATACCAGGGAAGAAGCTCATTCTGATTATTATGAAAAAGAAAAAATAAAGAGGGAATTAACAGAAAAAGAAAAATCAATATTACAGAATCGAAGATTATTATATCATAGCTTAGTTCATGTCGGATTTACGAATTATCCCTACGAATGGTGGCACTATGACTTCGGCAATCAGTCATGGGCATATATTACCAATAAGAAAAGCGCTTTTTATGGTGTAGCCTCTCCTGAACTCAGGTGGAAGCATAAATATTAACATCTGTCTCTCTAATTGTATCTTTGAAGGGCTTCAATAAATGCCAACCACACATCCTTTATTGCTCCTTTGCTTATGCAGAAATAATTTCTTTCCAAAATTTATAATATTTTTATTTTAAAAACGAAAGAAATACAATCTTTGATGCGTATTAATAAATGCAAGCTTAGTATTTATTTAACCAAAAAAAACGAAGATTAGCTAGATGACATTTTTTTCCTGAAGTCCAAAGTTGGAAGTACTATTGCTTAGAAATATTATAGCTAAAGGTTAAATAAAAAAAACGAAAGAAAAAAGCTAAAAAGCGATAAAAAGTTAAACCTCTCTTAGGGGTTCTTAAAGCCATCCGCTATGCGGGTGCGATTTTTACGTACAATTTGTTATTAAATAAAGTTAAAAGTTTTTAATCTAATAAAGAAAAATATAAATAAAATTGATGAAGGAGCATTGTGCTGGCATGCCAAAAAAGAAAAATAAGAGTTATTGGTTTCGGATTATTTTACAAACACTGTTTTTATTATTGATTGTATTAATAAGCTATAATCGTTATCGTCTCACTCAAGGGCTAGCCCCAATTCCGGTTGGTTCTTCTACATTGCATTCACTTTGTCCTTTTGGAGGAGTCGTTAGTTTGTATCAATATTTCACTCAAGGTACCTTTATAAGACAAATCCATCAATCATCATTTACTCTTATGTGGCTAGTATTACTGCTAAGCCTGTTTTTTGGTCCGGTATTCTGTGGTTGGGTTTGTCCTATCGGAACAGTGCAGGAATTTATAGGTAAAATAGGAAAAAAGATATTTCCAAAAAAATACAATCGATTTATTCCTTTTAAAATTGATATCTGGCTGCGTTATTTACGATATATAGTACTTATTCTAATAATTATATTAACGGCTAGGGAGCTTAGGCTGGTATTTCAGGATTATTGCCCTTATTTTTCTTTATTTAATTTCTGGTCCAATGAAGTGGCACTTTCGGCATTGATTTTACTGGGATTAATTTTTATCGGTTCACTATTTGTCGAACGCCCCTGGTGTAAATATCTTTGTCCCTTGGGAGCATTACTGGGAATATTTAATATATTCAGGTTTGTTCAATTAAAAAGAAACAATAATACCTGTATTCAATGTAAAAAGTGCGATAACATATGTCCTATGAATATCAAAGTAGCAAATAAGGAAGTAATCAGAGATCATCAATGCATATCATGTCTATTATGTACTGATGAAATCGCTTGCCCTGTTAATGATACTTTGCATTTAACGTTTTTAAAGAAAAAAGATAGTAAAAAATAATATTTGGGGTGGATAAAATGAAATTTAAGAATGTTCATATTTTTATTATTGTTGTATTGATTCTAGGAGGCGGAATTTGGCTAACCAGTCAAATGGGCTTATTTAATACGACGCGTTCTTCAGCACAGGGTTCTTCTCCCGGAAGGGGCAAAAATACCTCAACAATTTCTACTCAATCAGTAGCTATCAGCGAAAATAATGAATTACAGGTTCAGGAAAAATTAAGCGGAGAAATATATGATGTTAATGAGATAAGAGGTTCGTTTACACTGGTTGAATTGGAAAATATTTATCAAATACCCTCAAATGCTATTATTAAATCTTTTGGTTTGAATGAAGATATAAATCCTACAACCTTTAGGTTAAGAGATTTAAAAGATATTTATGAATCTTATGAAATAGACGGAGAAACATACCACATAGAAACTGATACCGTTAAAGTATTTACCTCTCTTTACACTAATTCACCTTATAATTCAGAGGAAACTTTTTACTTACCTGAAGGAGCAGTTGAATATCTTATTGAGCATAACAGACTGACTTCGGAGCAAGAGAGTTATTGGAAAGAACATGTATTTAATCTGGATACTATTAAAAAAGATAAGCTGATGATAATCCAAGAAGATAGTACAGCATTTTCCCTTACCGGTAATACTACTATTGCCGATTTGTTTTCAATGGGGATGAACGAAGATGCTTTCAAAGAGATATTGGGAACAGATGTCCCTAAAGACAAGAACATAACCGTTAGAGATTTTTTGGTTTTTCAAGGTTTGGGTTTTGACGATGCTAAAGAAGATTTAGAATTATATTTTTCTTCCAGATAGCAAAATTCCAAACCAAATGAATTATCAATGGGAGTGAAGCAATCTTATCCAATTATCCCCAGTAATTATATTTGTATCTATTTCTTAACTTGCATCTTACATCTTGCAACTATTTTACTAAAAACTAAATACCAACGACCAACGAATAATATGACGCAATACGTATGACCAATTCATTTGCATTTCTATTTCTAATCTGTTAAAATTAAAAATAAAAAAGTCAAAGTAATATTCAAAGTAATATAAAGAATTTATTATTTCATTCTACCTAATCCACAAAAAAATCAAAAATATCAAAAAAATTAAAATCATTCTTGACCTACAGTAGTCACAAACAGATGGCAAAATGTTAACAATAACAATAATGTTAAGTTTTCAGTTTTTTTTAGATAAACTTCTGGAATGATGAATTACTAGAATATTGCAATAATAGGGAGATACAAATGCCAAATTCATAGACAAAATAAGTTTTTTTAAATTTGCTTTATGCAATATTCAACTCGATACACCATACTATATACCACATACCACATACAATTTTTCCCTACATGCAAACAACAAACGTTAGCGCAAGCAAACCATTAATAATTTTATATAAGTAGGGTGTATTAAAATTAACTTACTTTTTCAAATTGAAAAAGTAAGTTATAAACGAGATAGTAATAGTGAATCTATGATGAACAGAACTGGAAATCAAACATTAATTCAGGATTTGAATAGAAATATTTTTCTTAAGACAATAGGGCACTATGACCCTATTTCTCGTAGTAAAATAGCTAGAAGAAATGGCTTAAGTCCCACAACAGTATCTATTGCATTCGAAGAATACCTTAAACATGGATTGGTAAATGAAGACGGCATAGGAAAATCCAGTGGCGGTAGAAAACCTATTCTAATTAGGTTTTCTCCAAAAAGTAATTTTATTATTGGAATTGCAATTTCTAATGATTCTATTGAAATTGCTGATATAAATTTAATAGCAGAAATTAACAAACAAAAGGTATATCCTAGCAACAATCTAATTGGTGAACTATTTATTGATTATTTTTTAAAGTCAATTAACCAATTTTTGGAAGGATATCCTGATTTAAAAAAATACATAAGTGCAGAATTAAACAATCTTTCTTAGAACGTTTGCTCGTTCAAGATAATCAGATAAGTCATAAGAGGAGGTGATAGACAAACTAAAAAAAGAAGTTTTAAGTTTTTAAAATAAATTAGTTCAAAGGAGAGTTAAAAAATGAAGAAATTTTCAGGTTTAATTTTGGTTATGTTAATCCTATCATTTTTCGCTATTTTTATGTTAGTAGCCTCGGCAGCTGACCCAGTAACAATTGAAGTCTGGTTTCATTCCGGCAAGGGGGAGGAGCGGGAAGTTTTAGATGCCCAAGTAGAAGAATTCAATGCTATGCAGAATGAAGTGGTAGTAGAACCCGTTCGGTTACCCGAGGGATCTTATAACGAACAAGTAAGTGCTGCTTCATTAGCTGGTGACCTGCCGGATTTGTTGGATTTTGACGGACCCAATCTTTACAATTATGCCTGGGCTGGTCATATTATCCCCATGGATGACTATTTTACCGAGGAGTTTAAGGCTGACCTTTTACCTTCCATTATTGACCAAGGTACTTACGCCGGCAAATTTTACGCTTTAGGAACCTTTGATTCAGGTCTCTCTATCTGGGGTAATAAAGCTTATTTAGAAAAGGCAGGGGTTCGTATTCCAGAAGGAATTGAGGATGCCTGGACTTTTAGTGAATTTGATGAAGCTCTCGAAAAATTGCAGGCTTTAGAGGAAGTGGAGTATGCTATAGACTTTAAGCTTAATTACGGGCAAGGTGAATGGTATACTTATGGATTTTCTCCTATTATTCAGTCATGGGGCGCTGATTTAATTGACCGGAGTGATTATCAGTCTGCCGATGGCGTATTGAACAGTAAATATGCTGTTGAGGCTCTACGTTGGTTCCAAACTCTGTTTGAAAAAGGATATGCCAACCCACAGCCAGCCGGAGATGATGATTTTTATGGGCGTAAAATTGCGGCTCTATCATGGGTAGGTCACTGGATGTGGCAACCCCATCACGATGGGCTTGGTGATGATTTAATCCTGCTACCTGTACCGCAATTAGGGGATAGAGCTGTTACCGGAACCGGATCCTGGTGCTGGGGTATTACTTCTCAATCTCAACATCCTGATGCTGCCTGGAAATTTTTAGAATTCCTGATGCAGCCGGACCAGATATTAAGAATGAGCAATGCCAATGGAGCAGTCCCTGCTCGCATCTCAGCCTTCGAACAATCTGAACTTTACAGTGAAGATGGGCCCTTAAGAATTTTAGTAGAACAACTACAAAGCGATGTTGGTGTTGCCAGACCAATGACACCAGCTTATCCAACTATTACCAATGCTTTTGCCCAAGCCGTACAGAACATTATTAACGGTGCAGATGTTCAGTCCGAACTCGATAAAGCAGTCCAAAAAATTGATCAGGATATCGAAGACAATCAAGGATACCCTGTTACTCAGTAAATAATAGAATTGAAGTTCGTTTTTTATCAAATGCCTATGCCTTTAACAGGCATAGGCATACCTTATTTTAAAATGCCGGGCATTTTGAGGGGGTAGATACTTAATGTCCCAAGACAAGCAAGATAAAAATCCAATTAGTATAAATGAGATGGAAAAAAGAGAAATTCGTATTGCCTGGGGATTTGCTTTTCCTGCCATTTTGCTCTTAGCTGTTTTTTTACTCATTCCTTTTATTGTTGCTTTCGGAATTTCCTTTACGAATCAACGACTCATTACAAATCCCAATCTGCCAACCCAATTTATCGGATTGAGAAATTATCTTCGATTGCTTAATGATTTCGACTTCCTGCAGGCTCTAAAAAATAACTTCTACTTTGCGGCAGTCGTAGTTCCCCTGCAAACGTCTTTTGCTTTACTTCTAGCGATATTAGTCAATCAAAAATTACGTTTTATTAATTTATTCCGCACCATTTATTTTAGTCCTGTTGTGACCACGATGGTAGTGGTGGCAATCATCTGGTATTTTTTATATAATCCGGGCGAAGGATTTATTAATCAGGTCTTGCAAGTGATTAGTTTTGGGAAATTAGGTCCTTACCGTTGGCTCAATGATACCAGTTTGGCTATGCCGGCTATCATAATTCTTTCTATCTGGCAAGGTGTGGGTTTTCAGATGATTATTTATCTGGCCGGATTGCAAAGCATACCGGAAGACCTTTATGAAGCCAGCCATGTTGATGGCGCTAATTTATGGCAACAATTCTTCTATATTACCATTCCCCAACTTCGTAATACCACGATATTTGTCGTTATATCCACTACAATTTTGGCTTTTAAATTATTTACCCAAGTCTGGGTAATGACCAGAGGTGGACCTCAGGGTGCCACTCGTACCGCGATTGTCTATCTTTATGAACAGGGGTTTCAAACTCTTCGGGTTGGGTATGCCTCCACCATTGCTGTTTTGTTTTTTATGATTGTCCTATGTATTTCATTAATCCAGAGGGTTTATTTAAAAGAAGAAAGGGCGGTGAAATAATATGAATGCAGCAATAACAGCAGAAAATCAAACTCCGTATAGTTTAAACTACCGTTTTAAAAAACTATTAAATCTTTCTGGTCGATACCTTGTACTTATCCTTGTAGCATTTTTCTTTTTATTTCCTATTATCTTTATGTTTGTTAATTCCATCAAAAACAACGAGACCCAAATCATTCGAGATATGAGTAACATCAAAGCATTTATTCCTTATGGCAAGATTGGAATTAAAAACTATCTTGATGTATTTGATCAAATGCCATTTGGCCGTTTTATGTTTAATTCTGTTTTTATTGTTAGCTCTACGGTTATAGGCGGTTTGTTGGTTAACAGTATGCTGGCTTATTCACTTGCTCGTCTAAGATTTAAGGGAAGACAGTTAATCTTGTCTCTGGTGATTGCATTAATCATTATTCCCACAGAATCTGTTGTGATTCCACTCTTGTTAATGGTAAATCGCATCGGCTGGTTAGATAGTTACCAGGTTCAAATTATCCCTTTTATCGCTGATGCTTTTTCGATTTTTCTCTTTTATCAATTTTTTATTGGCTTACCTCTAAGCCTGGACGAAGCAGCGAAAATAGACGGAGCTAGTCCTTTTCAAGTTTACTGGAAAATTATTATTCCTTTATCGAAACCGGTTTTTGCTACCGTTGCGATTTTGCAATATCTTGTTCGCTGGGGTGATTTTCTCTGGCCGTTAATGGTTACCAGGGGTTATGAATACCGTCCATTACCGGTAGCAATCCAGCAATTTTTTAGTCAGGATCCCAAAGTCTGGGGAGATATCTTTGCCTTTGCCTCAATGATTACCATACCCTCACTGATTATATTTTTATTATTCCAAAAATGGTTTATGCGGTCGGTAGCATCCAGCGGCATTAAAGGATAAGAATTCTAGCAATAAAACAATGTTATCTTGATAAGAAAGGAAGGTATTAATGATGTATTATTCACCTTCAAAAAAATATCTCTGGGATTTTTGGATAGCCACTTCAAATAAAGAATATCACTTGTTTTATTTACAAGCTAATCGAAACCTGCCGACTCCGGATGAACGACACAAATTTGCTTCGATTGGGCATGCTATTTCAGCTGATTTATATCAATGGAGTGAAATGGGGACGGTTCTTGAAAAGGGACCTAAAGGTGAGTGGGATGATACATCGCTCTGGACCGGATCAATCATTAAAAAGAATGACTTGTTTTATATGTTCTATACTTCTCGTTCCAGCCAGGAGAAAGGTAGAATCCAGCGCATTGGTTTGGCTATTTCCGAAGACCTTCATCACTGGGAAAAGTATAAAGGTAATCCGATTATAACCGCAAATCCACAATGGTATGAAACTTGCCAGATTTCTGAAGACGGGTTAGAGCACTGGCGGGACCCCTATGTCATCTATCATGCCCGGGAAGGAATGTATTATGCCTTTATCTGTGCCAAGGTGAACTATGGTGAATCCCAAGGGAGAGGTTGTATCGCTCGGGCTAAATCAAAAGATCTTCTTTGCTGGGAAGTCATCGGTCCGGCAACCAGATCCGGGAATTTTATGCAAATGGAGGTTCCTGATGTTCATATCCATGATGATGATTGTTATCTTATTTTTTCTGTCGATAATCTATGGTATTCCAAGAAACACCTGGAAGAAATAAAACCAAGGCAACCCCAGACAGGTGCTCATTACTATCATTCAAAAAACTTGTCGGGTATATTTTCACCTATTCCTAAACATGAAGTGTTGCTGGGAAGTGAAACAAATAGTTATGGTACCCGTATATTTAAAACTTTCCAGGGGGAACTGACCAGCCTATCATGGAAGACAAGAAAAAAAGGATTGGGTGATTTTGCCGGGTGTCTTGACCATCCGAGACGAGTGAATTATTTGCCCGGAGGAGCGTTAAAACTTGCTTAGTTTGTTCCATAGGCAATAGCAGATGGAGGGTCAGATCTTAAAATATAAGTTTTACTTTTCCTAGAAACTTGTCAGGGGACGGTTCTTTGGCAGCTTTAATAATCTATTATTTATTATTATATCTGGTAAAAGGATAATTTTTTCTTTAAAAGATAGATACCAAGAGATGGTCAATTTAATTAATAATGCTATTCTCAAATTCACAAAAAATATGAACATGATTTTGAACAAGAAAAAAAAGAGAGTACCCAAAAAGGATGAATATTATATTCATTATGCCTATTGTCCGAAATGCGAGAAGAAATATAGGCATCAGTACATGATTCTATTTGCAAGAATCTAAAAGGCAATATATATTTATGAAGAAGACTATCCAATTAAACTGATGGCTCCATGTGGTATGAATTGTAATTTGTGTCTTGCTTATCCTAGAGAAAAGAAAAGATGCCCCGGATATAACAGTGTTGATAGTAATAAGAGTGATTATCGAATTAGATTTATTATAAAGAATTGTGAAATATTGAAACAGAATAAGTGGAGATACTATTCCAGCAAATGCCAGAAATATCCCTGTACTCAGTTGAAAATTCTTGATAATCTAAATTGCATTGAAAAATACGGAATCAGGGATTTAATGATCCAAGAAGAAAATCAGGATTGGTATTCCCACAGAAGAAGAATTTTTTGTAGAAAAAACTATTCCAGGCTGGAAAGCAAGGATTGCTGATTGTTTTTCTA
>CAYSAA010000211.1:0-9827 GCA_964428905.1 uncultured Atribacterota bacterium | reverse complement strand
AGGTACTTCTCAGCACAGCAGTTATACTTTGCTGTGTTTATTTTTATGTAATACCAATTTGTGATATAAGAGGAGGTACGGCAAAGCATGTAGGACTGTGATTCTTTTAAAGGGAGGAAGGTATTTGTGAAAAGGCATAAGTAAAAAGTGCGTAAAGTGTTATTGGTGAGATATTTACAAGAAAATTGCTAATACTAAAAAAACAAAAAGGCGGTGTAAACAAGTGCAAGTTACAGATGTAAGAATTAGAAGAATACAGACTGATGGAAAATTGAGAGCTTATGTATCAATTACTTTTGATGATTCATTTGTTGTCCATGATTTGAGAATAATTGACGGTAGAAAGGGTATGTTTGTAGCCATGCCCAGCAAATTGTTACCCAATGGAAATCATAAGGACATAGCTCATCCCATTAATACAGAAATCAGAGAAATGATCCAGAGTGCAGTATTAAAAGAATATCAGGCAACAGAGCAAGAAGAACAAACTGGTGCCCAAGCTACCTCAGAAACAACTTCAGAACAGGAAGAAAAACCAGATAGCGAAGAAGTTTCTACTGATTTAGAACCAGAGGAACCAGAGGAAAAAGAATAAACTGATTTTTTCTTCCTTGAAATTTAAATTGTTTTGTTTATAATATGAAATGGCTGATTAAAATAAGCTTGGTCAGAAGATGAGTGAATTTCAGCAAAGTTTGCTCATCTTACTGAATGTTATTTATAGAAGAATAGCTATTTACATAAACAGGGATGGGGTGTAGCCAAGCGGCAAGGCAAGGGAATTTGGATCCCTCATTCGGAGGTTCGAATCCTCCCACCCCAGCCAATTTGCTTTGGACAGTTAATTTTGTATAGATATCAATAAAAATTAAAATTATATAATTAGAACAGGAATTTCAGTGATTTTACTGTTGGTTGTTGCTGTTCCTAAATAATTATTTTTTTCCTCAACCAAGTCATATCTGCCCTGAATTTTTCAAAAAATGTTTTTGGCAGGAGATATTATGAAATCGATTGCGTCAATTATATTGGCAGCCGGACAGGGAAAAAGAATGAAAACTTCTATTCCCAAAATTCTACACCAGGTAGCCGGAAGACCTATGCTGTATTATACCCTTGGACTGTGTAAGTCATTAGGGATAAAAAAGAGAATAGTGGTTATTGGTTACCAGGCTGATAAAATTAAAGAAGAGATAAGCAGCACTGAAAAGGAAATAATTTACGTCTATCAGAATAGGCAGTTGGGTACTGCCCATGCCGTGCAGCAGACAAGATCCCATTTCATTGATTTTCCTGGAATAGTTTTAGTATTATCTGGCGATGTGCCACTATTGAGAGAATCAACTATTAAGGAAATGATTAATTATCATAACGGACAACAAGCAAGCTGTACCTTATTGACTGCAAAGTTGCAGCAACCAGAAGGTTATGGCCGCATTATAAGAAATAAACAAGGACAAATATCTGAAATTGTCGAACAGGGAGATTTAAAAAAAGAACAAGAGTTAAGCAAAGAGATTAACGCTGGTATTTATTGTTTTAATGCCAAAGAACTGTTTACTGCCCTAAAACTGGTTAATCAGAATAATAGCCAGCAAGAGTACTATCTAACTGATGTTATTAAAATATTAATTGAGAAGGGACATAGAGTGGGGAATGTGCTTGTTCGAGATAATGAAGAAATTATAGGAATTAACAATCGAGCGGATTTAGCTTATGTATCTCATATCCTTTATCAAAGAAATGCATTTGATCATATGTTAGCTGGTGTAACGGTTATTGACCCGAACAGTACTTTTATAGAAAGTCTGGTACAAATCGGGCAGGACACTATTATTTATCCCTTTAGCATTATTACCAGCGGAACCCTAATAGGGGAGAATTGTCACATCGGTCCTTATTCCCATATTATTGATACCCGCGTTGGTTGCGATACAAGCATTTATTCATCAGTCGTAGAGAAGAGCCAAATTGGTAACCACACAATGGTTGGGCCCTATGCACATATCAGGCCGGATAGTGTCATTGGAGACAAAGTAAGAATTGGAAATTATGTTGAGATTAAAAAATCATTGATAGATAAGGAGACAAAAGTCGGACATCTGACTTATCTGGGAGATGCAACCTTGGGTAAAAAAGTAAATATTGGAGCTGGAACCATTACCTGTAATTTTGACGGTAAAAAAAAGAATCCCACTATTATTGAAGATAATGTATTTATTGGAAGCAATAATGCACTGGTTGCACCTATAACTATCAAGGAATATTCTTATACGGCAGCTGGTTCTACCATTACTCAAGATGTTCCTGTAAAAAGTTTAGGAATTGCCAGGTCCCGACAGAAAAATATTATAGGGTGGACAGAAAAAAAGAATAAAAAAGAAAATAAATGAAGTTATGTTATAATATTTTGAGGAGGCAAAAATTTGATTGCATATTCACATAAAGAATTAAAGGTTTTTTCGGGAAATGCTAATCCGTTATTGGCGAAAGAAATTGTTTCACATTTAGGGATAGAATTAGGTGAGGCTGAGGTTTCTAAATTTCCCGATGGTGAATTGCATGTTAAAATTGATGAGAATGTCAGAGGGCAAGATGTATTTGTAATACAACCGACCTGTCATCCAGTTCATGAACATCTGATGGAACTACTGGTGATGATTGATGCACTTCATAGAGCCTCTGCCGAGCGCATTACTGCTGTGATGCCTTATTATAGTTATGCCAGGCAGGATAGGAAAACTCGTCCGCGTGAGCCGATTACTGCCAAGTTAGTTGCCAATTTACTGGTACAGGCAGGCGCAGATCGTGTTTTAACCATGGATTTACACGCCGGTCAAATCCAGGGATTTTTTGATATTCCAGTTGATCATCTGGAAGCTGGCCCAATATTGTCTGATTATTTCAAAGGTATTGATTTGTCGGGAGTGGTTGTTGTGTCTCCTGATGTAGGAGGAACCGCCCGTGCCAGAAATTTTGCCGGTCGCCTAAAAAAGCCAATTGCTATTATCGATAAATACCGTGCTTCTGATACCAATGTGGAAATTATGCATATAGTGGGAAGTGTTAAGGGAAAAACTGCTATTATTGTCGATGATATGATTGATACAGCCGGTTCTGTCATCAAAGGGAGTCAGGCAGTATTAAATGCCGGGGCAAAGGAAGTTTATGTTTGTGCTACACACCCGATCTTTGCCGGACCGGCCAGGCAAAGATTAGAGAAATACTGGCAGGAAAACTTATTTAAGGAAGTAGTCGTAACGAATACCATACCCATTCCTAATGAAAAGAAAATAGCATGTATTAAGATTTTGTCGGTGGCAAAATTATTTGCAGAATCAATCAAACGTATTCATAACAATACGTCAATTAGCGAATTATTTAGATAAATAGATAAATAAATATAAATGTTAAGTGGTTTGAATATAAATTATATTTTTAAAATCTACAAACATAAACTTATATCATTAAAATAGATAAAGAAGCGGAGGGAAACCGAATATGAAGCGAATAAAATTAGAGGTTGAAAGCAGAAATAAAAAAGGGAAAGAAGAAAGCAAAAAGCTCAGGAATTCAGGCTATGTTCCGGGTATACTCTATTCTCCTCATGATAAAGATAGCATTTTGCTGAAAATACCTGAAAAGGAATTGCACCATTTTTTATCTGATAAAAAACATTCTCGTGGAATTATTAATTTGCAGATAAAAAAAGATGGTGTAAAGGATGTTACACGTTTAGCTGTTATTAAGGATTTCCAGTACGATTCATTACAGAAGAGAATCAATCATTTTGATTTCTATGGTGTTACTATGAAAGAAAAAATTACTTTACAGGTACCTCTTGTTCTGGATGGGGAACCTAAAGGAATTAAGGAAGGCGGAATACTGGATATCTCCTTAAGAGAAATTGAAGTAGAATGTTTACCTGCAGATGCGCCGGAAGCAATTACCGTTGATATTAGTCAATTGGGATTCAATGACGTCTTATCATTGGGGGATATAGAGTTACCTAAAGATGTGAAATTAGTTACTGATGTTGACCGCACTATTGCCTCAGTAATCGCCCCCACCAAAGAAGAAGAAGTTGCTGAAGAAGAAGTAGAAGAGGCTGCTGAAGGCGAGGAAGAGGAAGAAGTAAAAGCAAAAGAAGTACAGGGAGAAGAAAAGAAAGAAAAGAAAGAAAAGAAAGAGAAAGAGGAGAAATAAAAATTTAGGCCTGAATAATGTTAAATGCTAAGGTTGTGATGATGTGAAGTTAATTGTGGGACTTGGAAATCCGGGGACTCAATACTGTTTTACCAGGCACAATATCGGGTTTAGGGTTTTGGAAGTATTTGCTACCAAAAATATAGGTGCTGAAAAAAAGTGGAAGAAAAATTTTTTTTCCCAGATTATTCAACATCACCTGAAAAGGCAAAAGGTTATACTTGCTAAACCACAGACTTTTATGAATTTAAGTGGTAGAGCAGTGGCAGGAATTTTAAATTATTATGATATTGACAGCAAACAGTTGTTAGTTATCTATGATGATATTAATCTCCCTCTGGGTAGGATGAGGGTTCGTCGTAGTGGGAGTTCAGGTGGTCATCGTGGTGTTGATTCTATTATCCAATCTCTGAAAACTATGGAATTTCCGCGTTTACGCATTGGAATAAGGAATGATGTATTATTACATCATTTGGATTATTCTTCCTTTGTTTTATCACAATTTTTACCGGAAGAAGAAAAAGTTTTAGAAAATGTCGTGGAACGTGCGGTAAAGGCAATAGAAGATATTTTTGATTTTGATTATGATTATGTCATGAGACAGTACAATCAGTCAGATGATCAAACTACTTATCAGAACAAGAATCTGAATTTAGATAACTCCTGAATTTTATAAAAACTAATCACGAAAAACTAAAAACTGGGAAGTATGTAGAATTAAAAAAATATAGCATCAGGATGCTTGATGCATAAATACAAAATAAGAAGGTAGAGAATGATTAATAAGATTGCAGTTTTAACCAGCGGAGGAGATTCTCCGGGAATGAATGCAGCCATTCGAGCAGTCGTTCGTACCGGCATCCATCACAATCTTGAGGTGATTGGCATCCAATGTGGTTACCAGGGACTATTGGAGCGAAACTTATTATCGCTTAACCTTAAAAGTGTGGGAGGAATTATGCAGCATGGAGGGACACTTTTGATGACTTCCCGTAGTGAAGAGTTTAAGACGAAATCCGGGGTTAGTAAGGCTGCCAATATTCTAAGAGAAAACCAGATTGATGCACTGGTGGTGATCGGAGGAGATGGTTCCATGGCTGGTGCTCTGGACCTTTTTCAACTGGAGGGATTTCCGGTGATGGGGATTCCTGCCACTATCGATAATGACCTCTATGGTACAGATATGTGTATTGGTGTAGATACTGCCTTAAATACCGTTATTTCCGCAATTGATAAAATCAAAGATACTGCATCATCTCATCGCCGGGCATTTGTGATAGAGGTTATGGGCAGAGAATCCGGTTACCTTGCACTGATGAGCGGTATTGCCGGTGGAGTGGAAGCTGTGATTATTCCTGAATTTCCCGATGACTTGGAAGAGATAAGCGATCAATTAAAAAAAGGATATCAACGAGGAAAATCCCACTGTATTATACTGGTAGCAGAAGGAGCAGGCGATGTGTATAAAATTGGACAATTGATGGAAGATCATATTGGTTTTAAGATGCGGGTAACCATATTAGGGCATTTACAGCGTGGTGGTTCCCCTTCAGCATTTGATCGTATCCTGGGTAGCCGGCTAGGTTCTGAAGCAGTAGAAGAATTGTTAAAGAACCAGGATCATCATATGGTTGGTTTATCGGGGAATAAGACAAAAATTATTCCTTTAGCAGATGTTTTAGCTCAAAAGAAAAAGCTTCGCAAATCTATGTATGAATTAGCAACTATTCTGGCTCGATAGCATTAAATTTGGTAATGCTGTCATCATATAAAATTTTAAAAATAGCAAAACAATAGTATAATAAATCAATTAAGGCTTTGATTAAATTCAAAGTCTTTTCTTTTCCGGGTGTCATAAAATGAAATTAAAACAACTATGGACTAAAAGTCCTGTTTATAAACATTTTTTATACGATTTCCAAGAGAAAAAAAATAAACGTTTGAATGTAAAGGGATTGCAGGCAAGTGCCATTTCTTTTTTTATTTCCGCCCTGGCTTCGAAGAGAAGCACAAATCCATCTTTGCTTGTACTCACTCCGGATACGGAAAGCGCACTCCATTTTTTTCAGGATATTATTAGCTTTACCGGTTTGCAGGAAAATAAACATATTTTTACTTTCCCTTCTTTTGAAGTGCTGCCTTACGAGGATGTTACCAGAGATATCCATATCATGGAACAGAGAATGAAAGTTCTCTCCACCTTGGCTTTTTTGCAGAAAAAATATTTTTGCAGTAAACAGAAATATTCTTCACCACTTATTATTGTAAGCAGTTACCGGGCAATATTGCCCAGGATAATGACCTGCCAGAATTTTTATAACCAGTATTGGAAATTAAAAAAGTCAGGACAGCTGTTGCCGAAAGTTTTTTTAAATTACTTGATTAATCAGGGTTATCAATCATCCCATATGATTGAAAGTCAAGGTCAGTTCAGTCAACGCGGAGGCATTATTGATTTATTTCCTTTTACCGAGGAAAATCCCATCAGGGTAGAGCTGAATGGGAATCGCATCGAATCAATCCGTTTCTTTAATCCAGAATCTCAGCGTTCTATCAAGAAAACAGATGAGATTTTACTTTATCCCCAAAGAGAGCTGGATAACCCGTTACATGACAAAACAATGGAGGCAGGTAATTTTTTTGATTATTTACCTTCAGAGACAGATATCATGATTCTGCAATATTCAGAATTGGAAAAGACAGTTAAAGAATTTGAAATAGAAACCCAAAAATGTTATCTACAAAAACAGAAGATTGATATGCAAGGAATTTTGCCACCTCAGCATTACTATTTGCCTTGGAAACAGGTTAGAGAATTACTGTATCAAAAAAATCAGCTTATTACCCTGGAGCGGTGGGGAGAAGATAAAGAGGATCAGTACCATGTACCAGAATATAAAGTTGCAACTGATTCAACTCGAAATTATTTTGGGAAACTGGATTTATTCTTTGCAGATGTAACAAGATGGCAGCAGGAAAAGAAAAATATTCTGGTACTTACCGGTAATAAAGGAAGAGCAATGCGTATGTCCGAAATATTTGATGATCGAGGTATTCAGGATTATAATCTGATGCCTTTAATTGAAGCAGAATGTCAGCCTGGCAGTATTTGTTTAAGTTATGGACAGGTCAATTATGGGTTTTCAATTCCCTCTCTACAACTTTTAGTCATCACTGATCAGGAAATATTCGGCAGGGAAAGGGACAAGAGTTATCGGACTAAAAAATATCAGGGGAAACCTTTCTATCAAACTGATGAGTTGAAAGTTGGAGATTATGTCGTTCACATACAACATGGTATCGGCCGTTATGTCGGAATTCAGGCACGGGAAAGAGAGGGGGTTTGTAAGGATTATCTTTTGATAAAATATGCTGCCGATGATGAGCTCTATGTGCCCGTGGATCAGTTAAATTTGGTTCATAAGTATATTGGAGTGGGAGGACAGCCACCAAAGCTTTATCGGTTGGGAGGTAGTTCCTGGAATAGAGTTAAGAGGAGAGTAAGGGCATCTATTCAAAAAATGGCCAGAGAATTGTTTGAGCTGTATAGAAAGAGAAAAAGTATTCAGGGGTTTTCTTTTTCCCATGATTCTGTATGGCAGCAGGAGTTGGAAATGGCTTTTCCCTTTGAAGAAACACCCGATCAGGGGAAAGCTTTACTCGATGTTAAAAAAGATATGGAATCAACTCAACCTATGGAGAGGTTAATCTGTGGTGATGTTGGGTATGGCAAGACTGAAATTGCCATCAGGGCGGCCTTCAAAGCAGTGATGGACAGTAAGCAGGTGGCAATTTTGGCACCTACCACGATTTTGGCACAACAGCACTGGGAAAATTTTACCGAAAGGATGAAACCTTTTCCGGTGAAAATTGAAATGCTTTCTCGATTCAAATCTAAGAAGGATCAGCAGGAAATTATTGCTGACTTGAAAGAGGGGAAAATTGATATCGTTATAGGAACCCATCGTCTTGTTCAGCAGGATATTGTTTTTAATGATTTGGGGTTACTGGTGGTAGATGAAGAGCAGCGTTTTGGTGTTATCCATAAAGAACGAATTAAAAAATTAAAGGAACAGGTTGATTCACTTACCTTAACGGCAACCCCCATTCCCAGAACATTATATTTCTCATTAATCGGAGTAAGAGAAATGAGCATTATGAATACCCCGCCAGAACTTCGTTTGCCGATTATTACCTATTTGAGAGAAAAAACAGAAGGAATTATTAAGGAGGCAATCAGGCGCGAAATAGAGAGAGGCGGACAGGTTTATTATGTTCATAATCGTGTCCAGGATATCGATTATACCGCTGATAAATTAAAAGAGATGATGCCGGAAGCCAGGATTGTAACTGCCCATGGTCAGATGCCGGAAGAGCAATTGGAAAATATAATGGTAGATTTTCTCAATAGAAAATATGATATATTGGTTTGTACAACCATTATTGAGATTGGTTTGGATATTCCCAATGTCAATACTATCATTATTGATGAGGCACATCAATTTGGGCTGGCACAGCTCTATCAGCTTCGTGGACGTGTGGGGCGTGCCGATCGAAGGGCTTATGCCTATTTACTTTATCCCTCTAAGGGCTTATTGACTGACAACGCCAGAAAGCGTCTGCAGGCAATCAGCGAATTCAGTGATTTAGGTTCGGGTTTTCGTCTGGCTATGCGTGATTTGGAAATAAGAGGAGCAGGTAATTTATTAGGAAAAGAACAACATGGTTTTGTCAGTGAAATTGGTTTCAATTTTTATTGCCAGTTATTGGAGGATAGTATTGATGAACTAAAACAAATTGAGTCTGGAAAGCATAAAGAATATGAAAAAGAACCCGAGATAGAGGTCAGGTTGGATAGTTATATTCCGAATCACTATATTTCTGACTCGGAAAAAAGAATTATTTATTATCAGAAACTAAGCCAGATAAAAACAGAAAGCGAACTACTTGATATCACTGGAGAATTACAGGATATTTATGGTCCATATCCCCAGGAGGTTCATAATTTACTCGCTATCATTAATCTGAAATTAAAATTAAAAGAACAGGGTGTCACAAAAATCCGGATTACACCTCGTTATTTCTCCTTTCAATACTCACCAGGTACATCCATGGATAGCAAATTAAAAAAGATAATTACCAATGACCCTATGATTCAGCATTACAGCAAAGGGTCAAATTATGAACTAAGATTGCGATCAGAAACCGGAAATGAGTCTGTTGATTCAAGTGCTATTCTGAATCAGAGCCGTCGTTTTTTGGATAAAATTCTTGCCCATACAGATTGATTGACCTAGGTGATATAATCATCTTGAGGAAAATAAATATGAAAAGTATGAAATGGATGAAATATCATCTATTTTGTCATTGAGGAGTTATGAACATGACCAAAAATTCGGATTTTTACTTCACTACAGTAACAGATGGCAAAAGAGGACAAATTGTAATACCGGCAAAACTGAGGAGAGAATTGGGGATTCAAGCCCAGGAACAACTGGTCGTTATGTCCGGACTTTTTCATGGTTAAATAAAATGGTTTTACCATAAAAAAGATTAAGATAAGCCATAGGATCATTTTTTACCTGAAGTCCAAAGCAGGCAGTTGTATTGCTTAGAAATAT
>CAYSAA010000210.1:0-3459 GCA_964428905.1 uncultured Atribacterota bacterium | reverse complement strand
TCCATTTACTACACTATCAGCATTGGAAGTAACCTTTACTACCTTCCCATCTTTGATATTCAGGTCAAATCCACAGCCACAGCCACAATAATTGCAGGTGGTATGGACTTTCTGGAATTCCCAAAATCTCCCTTTTCCCTGGGCTGCTTTATCAGTCAAAGCTCCTACGGGACAGACTGCCACACACTGACCGCAAAATTCGCACCTTGAATTGATTAAATCAGAACCCCCCTCAACTACAATTTCTGTCTTACTACCACGATGAGCAAAATCAATGACATGGGATTGTTGGATTTCGTTACATATTTCTACACATCGACCACATAACACGCATTTATTCATATCTCTTATTATAAAAGGGTTGCTATCATCAATTGCTTTTTGCTCTTTATTTGGGGCAAAACGAAATTGCTTGACACCTAATTCATAAGCAAGTTCTTCTAATAAGCATGATCCACTCTTCTCACAAGTCATACAATCCTGAGGATGATTGGCCAATATCAATTCTAAAATCATCCTTCTTGCTTTTATTACCCTTGGACTATGCGTATATATTTTTAGATCCTTGCTAACCGGATAAGTACAAGAAGCCACCAAATTAGGCAAACCTGCCACCTCTACCACGCACATACGACAGGCACCAGGTTTAAACCCCAACTCAGGCATAGCGCATAAAGCTGGTATCTTGATACCCACTTGCTTAGCAGCATCCATGATGGTCATCCCTTCTTTAGATCGTAAGGGTTTATCGTTAATAAAAATATTAATATAGGACACTGCTTAAATCACCTCTTTCAAATTTTGTAACAGTTGGTTCTCATATTAGGAATAAAGATTTAAATAGTTGCTGTCTTTTATCTTTATCGTACATTGATTAAATAAATACCGCACCCGCAAAGCGGGTGGCTTTAAGAACCCCTAAAAGGGGGTTAACTTTTTCCTGGTTACTTGGTTATACTTTATTTCTTATATTTTAACTGAATATTTCCAAGTAATATAACTCTTTGCATTTCAGGTGAAAAATGGTCATATGGCTTATCTTGATATTTTTATGGTAAAACCTTTATTTAACCATTACCACCTTCTTAGAAGGTGGTTTTTTATGGTTAAATAAATTCTTCTATGGTTGCTATCAAATGGTAGTCATTATGATTGTCTTATTTCCTTTAAGTTAACATCCTACCAATATGAACAATACGTTCAATGATAAAAGGTAAACTTTTTATGCCTCTTTTTTTCCCTGATCTGGGCCTCATATTCTTCTCTAAAGTACCGAATGGTAGTTAAAACCGGATTTGGTGCAGTTTGTCCCAATCCACAAAGAGCGGTATCTTTGATGATATTTGCCAGTTCTTCGAGAAGTTCGATATCTCCATCTTTACCTTTTCCTTCCCAGATATTGTTGAGAATTTCTGACAACCTGTTGGTGCCTTCCCGCCCAGAAGTGCATTTGCCGCAGGATTCTTCCTGACAAAAATCCATAAAGAACCGAGCTATATCTACCGCACTTTTATCCTCATTGATAACAATCAAACCCCCGGACCCCATAATAGCACCCAGCTCTTTAATCGTTTCATAATCAATTGGGACATTAATATGCTGAAATGGGATACAACCTCCAGAAGGTCCTCCGATCTGGGCTGCCTTGAATTTTTTACCTTCAGGTATTCCACCCCCGATGTCAAAAATAATTGTCTCTAAAGTTGTGCCAATAGGCACTTCGACTAAACCTACATTATTAACATCACCAGTCAATGCAAAAATCTTAGTACCTTTACTTTTTTTTGTGCCAACGCTGGCAAACCATGTGCTTCCATTGAGAATAATCTGAGGAATATTGGCTAATGTCTCAGTATTATTTAAAACGGTGGGCTTTTCCCACAAACCGGCCTTGGCAGGGAAAGGAGGACGAGGCCTAGGTACACCCCTTTTCCCCTCAATGGACCTCATCAAGGCGGTCTCTTCTCCACAAACAAAAGCCCCGGCTCCACGGTAAATTTTTAAGTCAAAATTAAAACCTGTTCCCAGTATATCAACCCCTATTAGCCCCCATTCTTTAGCTTGGTCAATGGCTTTGTTTAAAATTTTTATGGCCAAAGGATACTCTGCCCGACAGTAAATATATCCCTGATGCGCACCGATTGCTTTGGCAGCAATGACCATTCCTTCAATTACAGAATGAGGATCTCCTTCTAAGATACTTCGATTCATATAAGCACCTGGGTCTCCCTCATCAGCATTACAAATAACATATTTGGTTTCACTATTTTCTTTTGCGGCAAATTGCCATTTAAGACCAGTGGGAAACCCTGCTCCTCCCCTTCCTCTTAAACCTGAAGCCATTACTTCACGAATAATTTCATCCGGGCTCATAGCGGTAAGTGACTTAGCCATTCCCTTATATCCATCTCTAGCAATATAGTCTTCGATTTTTTCAGGGTCAATCAGGCCACGATTTCTTGATACTCTTAATTCTTGATTCCTGTAAAAGGGTATTTTTTCTATTCCGGGAATCAATTTTTCTGTTATCGCCTCACCAGGTAACATCCCTTTATGCTTGATTCTTTCCTTAATTTGATCTTGTCTTCCTCTGGCCAAGGCATAACTGGATAAAGGTTGGCCTTTCAAAACATGTTGTTCAAAAATTTCCAGTATTTTTTTCTGATTCAACTCTTGGTAAATAATTGGTTCCTGTCCCGATATTTCTATGGTTACCATAGGTTCTCTTCCGCAAAATCCTATGCACCCGGTTTTGGAAATCATTATTTCTTTGCTCATTTTTGACTCAGAAATCTTTTTTAAAAGAGTGTCTAAAATTTTTTGGGCACCTGAGGCAATACCACAAGTGCCCATATGAACAATAACATTAACTTTCTTACTTTGTCTTAAGGTTACTTTCTGGTTAATGATATCTTTTTTTATTTTTAATAAATCTTTTGCGTTAAATTTTGTCATATCAAATTAAAATACCTTTTCTATTATTTTAGACCTATTGATACTTTTCCAATATCTCTACTACTTTTGATGATTGAACTCTTCCATATACTTCACCATCCACCACCATTACTGGTGCCAATCCACAAACTCCCAAACATCTAACCGTTTCATAAGTAAACCTTCTGTCTGAAGTCGTTTCTCCAGGCTTGACTTTATATTCTTCTTCAATGATTTGTGCATTGTTATTCCCACCTTTAACATAACATGCTGTCCCCAAACACATCTGAATAGTATGTCTGCCTCGAAGCTTCATGGTAAAAAAAGAGTAAAAAGTCACTACACCATAGATTTGACTCAAAGGAATATTTGTTTCGTAAGCAATCTTTTTCAGAACTATCATGGGTAAATACCCTAGAATATCCTGGGCATCTTCAAGCAAAAGAATTAAACCACCGGGTTCTTTCCGGTATTTTGTGATGATTTTACCCAATTGAATGAGCTGTTCAGAACTAAATTCTTTTA
>CAYSAA010000209.1:0-3012 GCA_964428905.1 uncultured Atribacterota bacterium | reverse complement strand
TTATCTGTCAATAATAAAGATTTGACCCCTTGTCTAACAACAAAGTAGTCGTGCGTAATGGGTCGTGAGTGGTGGTAAAGAAAAAAACTAAATACAGTCGTGAGTAGTAAAATCGTATAACCTGTAGTGTATAACGTGAAGAAAGAATAAAGAGTCGTGAGGGATGCGTCGTGAGTCTTGAGTAGAAGAAAAAAATAAGAACAAGAATAAAGAGAAAAACAAAGAAGAATACAAAAACTGATAGGCCATAAAGCAGTAAACAAAATGAGCTTATTTTTAGCCTATTGTCTTGTTTTTTCTCTAAAATAATGGATCAATTTTTTCATCCACGCAGGCCACACTACATTGGAGGGTGCATCATAAGAGGGATGATGAAACTTGATATCAATAATGGGAGTACCGTTCAAGGCATCTAAACTTTTTACCTTGAGAATATTTTTCTTTCTTTCTATAAGTTCTACAGTTGTAGCACAAATGGGATTGGGTCGGACTGGAGATCGGGTAGCAAATACTCCTACTAAAGGAAACTCTTTCAAGCCTCCAGGATGTACCTTCATCATTTTTCGATCTTGATCCTTGACTTGATGTGACCAATATAACACCATGATATGGGAAAAACCCTCTATTCCATCCAGGCAATCTTCATATTCTTTATCTATAACTATTTCTGATATACTACCCTTTCCGGATTTTGTCTCGGTTAATATTTTTTCATCTAACTTCAGATCTTGATTATGAGAAGTTAAGGAAGCTTCTCGATAATAGCTTTTTACAAAGCCAATCGGTTTAATCTGATAATACTCTGGCATTATTTCAGCCCATATCTAACTTCAAAATCATCAATGATAATCGACTTTTCCAAATCAATATCTCTAATACGTAGGATGAATTCTTCTCGTAACGCTGGTTTCTCTAACTCTAAAAGACTTTTCTTTATCAGAGCCACATCACGTTGCAGTTCAGTGACTTTTTTATAAATAGCTTCCAATGTTATATTTTTCACTCTTACAGCCTCCTCCTTAGATTAACTGCTTCTCCCCTATTATCCTTGACAACAATACTATGATAATAATATTTTTAAATTTTATTCTTAATTGTCTTGAATGTTTCCATTATATTCAATATAGAACCTTTGTCAAAGGCAAATAGACTATAGTGTGATTAATTTATGATAATGTCACCTTGTTAATTATCTTGATAAAATGTCACCCTCTAAGCTCTCAGAGGGTCAGATTACCACAGAAGAAGCTGCAAATTCTCTTGCATCATTCGGGGTCAGGCTTCATAATTTCACATTCTATTTCTTTCTTTTTTTCAATTATGAAATCATTTTCCTGATACCTATTATTTAAAACATTACTTACCGTTGAATTTTTTATTTCTAATAACCTGGCAATCTCTAAATTATTGAGATTTGTAAAGTTATAGAAGAAATGTATAGATAATTTTCTTATATCCGATATTCTTTTTGTTTTTCTATTGCCTTTAATATTTTCAAAAGATGTATTGGTCACTTTTTGGATAATTTCAATTAATTTTTCTTGATCAAGAGAGGTATCATTTTTTTGCGATTTCAAAGAATTAGCTTTTTCCGAGTCTTCTAAAACCATTTCTGTTATTTCTGTGCTTTCATTTTCTTGCATAAAAGAAAGGTATTGCAAAATAGCCTCTGATCTATTTTTAGAAAATATATTTAGAGGAAAATCAACATCAACAACCCTGGGATTTCCACAATATTCCGCATGACTACTAAAAGGATAGTCTAAGCTATCTTGCAATTGTGCCTGTATTGGATTTTTATGAATATAACGAATTAAGGAGAGTAAATAAGAATCTTTGTTACAAAGAAAAGCCTTGTATCTTTGTTCAAAAATATGGCCTGTAGTCCCATTTTTATTATGATAATGCCACGTAAAAACCTGTTGAATACCTTGCATAATTTTAGATAGAGGTATTTCGCCCACCTCAACTAATAAATGGGCATGATTGTCCATAATACAGTAGGAATATATTTTAAAATTATATTTTCTTTTGTATCTTTTTACTATATTTAAATATTCCCTCTTATTTTCACTACTTTTAAAAATATGATTCCGATTATTACCTCTAACAATTATATGATATAGGGCTCCTTCATAGTGGATCCTTGTTTTTCTTGACAAACTACTTCCTTCCTCATCTACTAAACTATAAATTATATAACTAAGATTTACCTAACAATTTAGTTTAGCATAATTGGATTGCTAATACCATATTTTGTGAAAATGTGAAGCCTGACCCCGAATATTTTTTTACTGGACCAAGTAGGATTGCAGCACTTCCTTGGTTAATCTATCCTGAATAAATACTACTCCATAATATCTCTCTAATTCACTATCTTCCAGTTCACCTAAATCCAAATCAGACACAAAACTGAATTTCTTTTCATCCATTGGGGCCAGCTGGTAGAAATCCTGTCCATCAAAAATATCCTTTACCAGGTAAAATAATTCACTATCATCTCCCTCGTAATAAACCATCCCCCCAAGTATCAAATTCTGTAAAAGAGAGTGACTGATATTGAACAATTTTCCCTGTATAATCATTTTTCCGTCGAAAAAGTCCTGCTCAGCATTAATTTGAAAGCTGGAAGTTTTATTCAGCTCTTTTTCTATTATTTGTTGATAACCGTCAAGGTTTTCATTAATATCACCACAGTCACAACATAAACCCTGTACCCTATCTGAAAGACCGTTAAAAAAGGCATCTGGAGTTCCCTTGATACCACCTGCATACCAATCATACCTGTCATTGGTTTCGGGAGTATCATGACCATCACCCCAGATATGTGTCTCTACTAGTATTATTCTACCTGGTTCATAGCTCCAGGCTAACTCTTCCAGGCAAAAAGCAGCCTTAGGACAGGTAGTACAGTCAGCATTAATAAAAAGCTCAATTAATACATTTTTTGGAACTTCAGATGAGCTGGACCCGGTTTCCCCTTCCTGGCTTTCCTGAGAAAATGCCAGAAAG
>CAYSAA010000208.1:0-24470 GCA_964428905.1 uncultured Atribacterota bacterium | reverse complement strand
TTCTAAGCAATACAACTGCCTGCTTTGGACTTCAGGTAAAAAATGATCCTATGGCTTATCTTAATCTTTTTTATGGTAAAACCATTTTATTTAACCATTACCACTTTCTAAGAAGGTGGTTTTTCATGGTTAAATAAATTTATCTTACCAAAATTTTAACATATACGCTATAATAGCCAAAGTAAGAGTTATAATTTTTATTTTAATACTACAATTGGATTTGCAATACAATGGAAGATAGCAATAAATTTTCACCTTTATTCATTCCTCAATTTCAAAAAAATTGCTTGGACTGGTACAGAAAAAATGCACGTTCTCTTCCCTGGAGAGAAAGTAATAATCCTTATTTTGTATGGATTTCTGAAATCATGCTCCAACAAACACGTGTAGCTACAGTCATAAAATATTTTTCTGCTTTTATTAAAAGGTTTCCAACTATTCATTGCCTTGCTTTATCTGATACACAAGATATACTCTGCTACTGGCAAGGATTGGGCTATTACAGGCGGGCCATAAATATACATCAAGCTGCCAAAATTATTAATAAAGATTACCAAGGTTCTTTCCCCAGCAACTACAAACAAATTGTTAACTTGCCTGGTATCGGACCTTATACTGCCGGTGCAATCGTCAGTATTTCCTTTAATCACGCCATACCAGCTATTGACGGTAACGTTAAACGGGTTATTTCTCGTATTTTTTTCCTTACTGAAGATATAAATAAACCTAAAACGATTAAAAGAATCAAGGAAAAAATCTATCAAATGATCCCGGAAAACAATCCTGGTGAATTTAATCAAGCCTTAATGGAGATCGGTGCTACCTTATGTTCTCCTAAAAAACCTAATTGTCAACAGTGTCCAGTAAACACATATTGTAATGCCGCTACGAATATGAAGCAAGAGTTATTACCCATCAAGAAAAAAAGAAAGCCTCGAAAGAATATCTTGATGGAAATTGCAATTGTTAAAAATAATAGTAGGTTCCTTTTAGTCAAGCGTCCCCAAAATGGTGTATTTGCAAACATGTGGGGACTCCCCGCGATCGAAAGTAAATCACTTTTTCCTAATGGGAATGATATTTGCGATAGTATGCAAAAAGAACTCGGTTTACAATTCAAAACTAAGCCAATTCTGGTAAAAAAATTATCCCATATCTTTACACATCAATTTTGGGAAATATCTCTCTATCTGTTCCAAACAAAAGATAACATTGAACTGGCAGAATCGTATGCTTGCTGGGTTAAAAAAGAAGAATTGCATCGTTACCCCATCCCTCAGGCTTTTACAAAATGTTTAAAAGAAATTTTTTAATCTTTCTCTTGTTTAAAGGTACGGGCTGCATTAAAATATAAAAAGTGGGGATTCAGGACAAACTGTTGCCTTCACTATACTGGCTTAATTTTAGCTTATTATTAGGAGCATATATTGATTATTGATAAGTTAGTTAAAGTATTCTTTTCCCCAACACGTTCTACTGAAAAGATCGTCCATGCAATCGCAAAAGGTTGGGGAATAGCTGAACAGAAAACTATAAATTTAAACTCACTTGAGCAGCGTCATAACTTTAAATTTAATATTCAACCATCTGAAGCAGTAATCCTTGGAATTCCAGTCTATGAAGAAAGAATACCAAATTTATTATACCCTGTACTTTCTAAGATTCGAGGTCAGGATCAGCCTATGATCCTGGTGGTTACCTATGGCAACATCAGTGCCGGTATCGCCTTAAAACAAATAACTAAAATCATGCGCTCTCAGGGATTTAAAATCATTGCAGCTGCTAATTTTATTGGCGAACATGCCTTTTCCCAAGAAAACCTAAAAATTGCTTTTGGAAGGCCGGATAGACAGGATATAGAAAAAGCAGAACTTTTAGGAAAACAAATCCAACAGAAAATTGAATCTACTGAAAAAATTAAAAATATCCCGGAACTCAAAATCAAAGGTGAATTGTTACCCATGAGTAAGCTTCTACCCAGACATAGTGAAATAATATTCACCCATGCACCTGTTATTGATTCACAACTTTGCCAACATTGCCGAAAATGCCTTGAAATTTGCCCGGTTAATGCCATTGACCCTGACACGCTTATAAGCCGAGACAAGCTATGCATCCGCTGTTTTGCCTGTGTCAAACTTTGTCCTAACAATGCTCGAAGGATAACCTATAAAAAACCGGTTCTTGTCAAGACAGTGTTAAAAAAATTGGGTAAAAAAAGAAAAGAACCGGAGATTTATATTTAATTTTTTCTTTAAAAATCCATTTCTCTAAAAACAGCACCGGTGCTGGCAGAAGTAACCAGATAAGCATACCGCTTTAAATAATAATTGGAAGGAATATTTCTTTCTGGTAAAAACCATTTTGCTTCACGTTTTTTTAATTCCTCTTCCGATAATTTCACTGACAATTCCCGATTGGAAATATCAATCTTGATTATATCTCCGTTCTCAATCATACCAATGGGTCCTTTTTCAGCTGCCTCGGGTGAGACATGTCCGATAGCTGCACCCCTGGTTGCCCCTGAGAAACGACCGTCCGTAAGAAGAGCAATATCATTATCCAAATCCATTCCACAAAGGGCAGAGGTTGGTGCCAGCATCTCACGCATTCCCGGACCACCTTTCGGGCCTTCATAACGAATAACTACAACATCTCCTTTTTGGATCTTGCCGTCAATGATTGCTTGATAGGCTTCTTCCTCTGAATTAAAAATCTTTGCCGGACCTTCAAAGGTATACATTTTTTTACTTACAGCAGATACTTTGATAACTCCGCCTTCTGGGGCGAGATTACCATAAAGTACCGCAATACCACTCTCCTTGCTATATGGTTGATCAAACTTTTTAATCACCTCAGCATCTTCTATTTGAGCTAATGCAATATTCTGGCCTATACTTCGACCGCTTACAGTCATTTCTTCGGTATGAATCAGTTTTGCCTCAGCCAGTTCTTTTAAAATTGCCTGAATACCTCCCGCAAAATACAAATCAGTAACATGCAAAGAACTGGATGGAGATATTTTGGTCAAAATAGGAACAATACGGCTCAAGCGGTCAAATGTCTTTAATTCCAGGTCAATTCCTGCTTCATGGGCAATGGCCAATAAGTGTAATACTGTATTGGTTGAACCGGCCATGGCCAGATCCAAGGCAATAGCGTTTTCAAAAGCATTGGAAGTCATAATATCTCTGGGCTTTATCTGATTCTTAACAAGATTCATGATAGCTTTCCCTGCCTGATTAGCTAACTGCTTTCTGGCACCGTACCCTATAGGAATCGTCCCGTTACCAGTTAGAGCCATACCAAGAGCTTCAGACAGGCAATTCATGGAATTTGCGGTAAACAGACCAGCACAACTGCCGGCTGAAGGACAGGCACGCTGTTCCAGCTCTAATAATTCCTCCTGGGACATCTTCTTTTGATTATATCTACCTACTGCCTCAAAAACGGTAGATAAGTCAACATCTTTCCCTGCATAATGTCCTGGAAGCATGGGGCCACCGCTGATATAAATTGCCGGGATATTTAAACGCCCTGCTGCCATCAACATCCCCGGAACAATCTTATCACAATTGGCCACCATTACTAAACCATCAAAACGATGTGCCATAGTTACAGCTTCAATAGAGTCAGCAATAAGCTCCCTGCTGGCTAACGGATATTTCATCCCTTCATGATTCATGGCAATGCCATCACAGATTCCAATAGCAGGAAATTCCATAGGTATTCCCCCGGCTGCAGTGACTCCAATTTTTACTGCCTGAGCAATGTCATTTAGTTGAATATGCCCGGGGATAATCTCATTAAAGGCATTCACAACACCAATGATAGGTTTTTCCAGATCTTCCTTAGTGTATCCCATCGCATAAAATAGAGAACGGTGAGGAGCACGACTTGCCCCTTTCATTACAATATTACTGTTTTTTTCCATATTCTTATCCTTTCCTTATCATATTTTATAGTAATCTAATTCACTCTACTTTTTTTACAAACTATTAAACCTGTCCATCTATAAACTTTCTTTTATCTTGGTATTCATAAAATATTTTAGAAGATGAGCGGAATAAATAATGGCAGATAAGTAACGACTAACAAAACCATAATCAGTATTAAAATCAGGGGCAATGCTTTACGGCTAATCCTTTCAATTGAATAGCCGGAAATACTACTCGCTATATATAGATTAATAGCAACCGGTGGTGTTGACATACCAATAGCCAGGGCAATAGTCATAATAATGCCAAAATGAATAGGATCGATTCCAATTTGAGCCATTAATCCCAGGAAAATGGGTGTTAAAATAATAATAATTGAAGCTGTCTCCATAAAGACACCTGCAAGCAAAAGAATAATATCAACAAATAATAAGATTATAAATCTATTGTCAGAGATTGATAATATTCCGCTGGTAATCATAACAGGAATTTTCCAATTAGCTAAAACCCAGCTAAAAACCTGGGCTGTACCAATTAATAACATAATCAAAGAAGAAGTAATAACTGATTTTTTGAATATCCGAAAAATATCACGCAAATTTTTATCACGATAAATAAAGAGGGAAACAAATAATGCCCAATCTACTGCAATAACAGCTGCCTCCGATGGAGTAAAATACCCGGAAAATATCCCACCTAAAATAATAACGGGCGTCATTAATCCCCAAATTGAAGATTTAAAACTAGAAAATGTTTGAGTAAAAGAAATTTTATTCCCTCTGGGATAGTTTTCCTTATTTGCTTTCCGTAAAGCCATAAAGATAAGAGCCGCGGCCATCATTAGCCCGGGAATAAAACCATTTAGAAATAAGCGAGCGATTGATTCATTGGCAATTAAAGCATAAAGTACCATAGGAACTGAGGGAGGAATTACTACACCAATACCACCAGAACAGGCAATAAGTGCCGCTGAGAATTCGGGATCATATTGACGACTTTTTAACTCAGGAATCAAAGGTGTTCCAATAGCTGCTGTTGTGGCACCACCAGAACCGGAGATAGCTGCAAAAAAAGCAGAAGCTATCACACTAATAATCCATAAGCCACCACGCATAAACCCAAAAATGCTCTCTGCAAAATTGACAATTAATTTTGACATTTTCCCTTCAGCCATTAAGTCACCAGCTAAAATAAAAAAAGGAACTGCAATTAAAGGAAATGAGTCAATACCTGCAAATATTCTCTGGGGTAAAAGGACCAACGGTACATCACCAGCTACTAAAATTATAATTGAGGATAGGCCAACCGAAAAAGCTACTGGTACACCCATTAATATAAGCAAAATAAATGAAAAAAATAGAATAATAGCAATCATAATTCTACTCCCTTAGACAATTGAATTGCCTCTCCCCATAGCATCACCAAACTATGGAAAAGCATGACTGAAAAGCTTATCGGTATACATAAATAAACATAGCGCATCGGAATCAACAAAGCCGGTGAGGTTTGAAAAATTTGCATATTAATAAGCTGTAAACCATAATAGATTGCAATAATAAAAAATAGAATGGATAATAAGTTTATAATAATAGCCATTATTTTTCTCAAATTATCTTTACTCTGTTCAATCAGAAAAGTAACAGCAATGTGTGAGCCTTGTTTGTATGCTACACTGGCAGCAAATAAGCTGCTCCAAACTAATAAGTACCTGGTCATCTCTTCAGTATAAGATAAGGCACTAAAAAAAATCCTGAAAATAATCTGAATAGTAACGATTACAGTCATAGCTACTAGCATAAGGCCAGTTAATGTTTTCATAAACGTATTTAAACATTCGCTTATCCTTTTAAATTGAAAATAAATTTTTTCCATTCAAAATCCCTTAATAGATAATCGACGATTTTGCAGCATTGATGAGATCAATGCTGCAAAATCTATCACTTAAATAAAAATACATGAATTATTGACCCCGGAATTCTGCCAGGGCATTCTGAATCTCTTCTAGGAGACTGCCAAATTGGGGTCCGTATTTTTCATAAACTGATTTTACGGCATCTCTAAAAGTATCTAAATCCGGATCCTCTTCCACAATCATACCCTGGTCTTTAATAAATTGTAATTGTTCAGCTTCATTTTCATTATTATAATCTCTGGCAGCCTGTCCAGCCACTTTTGCTGCTTCTTCAAAAATAGCCTGCTCTTCGGATGTTAATGACTGCCATAATTGGCCACTGATCAAAATGGTAGCTGGGGCATAAGTGTGTCGGTCCATGGTCATATAATCCTGAGATTCATAAAGTTTAAAAGAATAAACAACTACAACCGGATTTTCCTGACCATCGATGGTCCCTTGGGAAAGTCCTGTAAGACACTCTGTCCAGGCCATCGGAACCGCATTGGCTCCCAAAGCCTTAAAGGTATCAACATAAAGAGGGCTTTCCATTAAACGAATTTTTAACCCCTCAATATCACTAGCACTTTTTACCGGTCTTACGCTATTGGTTAAATTTCTAAAACCACGTTCTGAATAAGCGAGGCCATGTATTTGAATGTTATTTAATTTCTCTAAAACTTTTTGAC
This sequence comes from uncultured Atribacterota bacterium, assembly GCA_964428905.1. Taxonomy (GTDB): domain Bacteria; phylum Atribacterota; class Phoenicimicrobiia; order Phoenicimicrobiales; family Stramentimicrobiaceae; genus CAYSAA01. The sequence goes on along the minus strand of CAYSAA010000208.1, from coordinate 17,952 downwards.
CTATTTCTCCATCCAAAATATAATAGGCTTCCTCAGGAGATCCAAATAAGAAAGGCATTTCAAAAACCGCCATTTCTGGCAGAAAATTTGCAATTGGCCCATTGGTAATGACTCCCATATCAATTGTTCCTAATTGCATCCCTTCTAATAATGTCCTTTCATCTCCTAGCTCGGCATTGGGATGAATTTCAATAACCACATTGCCATCTGTGTTTTCTTCCACCACTTCTTTAAATTTTAATGCAGATATATGAAAAGCATCCTGCTCATTAACCACATGGGTTAATTTAATTACTTTAGAACCTTCTGCAGCTAATCCTGATAAGGAAATAACTGCAAGGAAGGTTATTACAAATAATACACTTAAAAATCTCCTCATTTTTTCTTTCCCTTTCTCAATTTATAATTTTTCTTTTTCCCGACAATAAAAAATCTCTTTATACATTACATTTTCCCCCATGACCACCTCCCTGGCATCTCTAAATTTTTTTATTCTGGTATAAAAAAACCTCCATTCCTATTATCGTGAAACAATAGGGACGAAGGTTCCGTGGTACCACCCTAATTCGATAGAAAAATATTTCCTATCCTCATTGCATTAAAGTCTTATTATATTTTATAACCATTGTTCCTTGAAAAGCAGAAAGTGAGTTTCAGTAATTTTTGCTGCCATATTCACACCAATTCATGGCTCTCTTTGGCAATTGACTACTTACTGGCCTTTACTCTTTTAAGGATAATTTTTGCCATTTTACTAATATATTCAGTTTTTGTCAAATAATATTTTAATAGCTTCAACTTCCATAATATAAATTAGGTAACCATAGTGCTATTTGGGGGAATATCATTACAAGAGCTAAGCCCAGAATCATAATAAAAACAAAGGGAATTATTGAGCGGTAGATGTCTATCAACGTTATCTCTTTGGGGGCCATCGACCTCATTAAGAACAGATTATATCCAAAAGGAGGCGTCAGATAAGCTATCTGACAGGTTATAGTATAGAGAATACCATACCAAATCGGGTTAAAACCAAGCTCAATTACCAGAGGAACATAGAGAGGAGCAACAATAATGAGCATAGCCGTATCGTCCAAGAACATACCCATTAAAAGGTAAGAAAGTTGCATCATAATCATGATTCCCCATCTGCCGAAACCATATCTGAGAAATAATTGCTGTATTGCATGTACGGCACCAAGACCATCAAAGATGGCACCAAAGGCTAGCGCTGCGAGAATAACCCACATAAACATACAACTAACACTCAGAGTACTCGTCAGTACTTCATTCATTACATTCCAGTTTAATCGCCGTTTAATGAGGGCGGCAATAGTAATTGTTGTAGCGCCTACCGCTGCACTCTCAACCAGACTGGTTATTCCCAAGAAAAAAAGCCCAGACATCATAAAAATAATAAATATAGGAACTACTCCAGCTGCGAGTAATCTAAATTTCTCTTTAAAAGTAATATTACGCTCCTCCTTAGATAACGCTGGTCCCATCTCTGGCTGAATTAGACATCTAATGAGAATATATAGGATAAATAAGCCTGCTAACAGAAACCCAGGTATAAAACCAGCCATCCACAGCCGTCCAACAGGTTGCCTAGCTATCATTCCGTACAGAACAAGAACTACACTGGGAGGTATCATAATGCCTAAGGAACTACCAGCCTGTATTACCCCAGTTACCATTCGCTTGTCATATTTTCGATTAAGCATTTCTGGCAAAGCGATAGTGCTTCCAATGGCCATGCCAGCTACACTTAACCCGTTTATAGCTGATATTATAGCCATCAAAAAAATAGTTCCTATAGCTAAGCCACCCCTGACTGGACCCATCCAGACATGTATCATTTCGTATAAATCATCCGCTATTCCCGATTTGGAAAACATATAACCAATGTAGATAAATAAGGGCAGGGTTAGAAGTGGATACCAAACCAGCAGTGAAAAACTTGCTTGGAAAGCCATTCCTACACCACCCTTACCCCACAAAAGTAGAGCAAAAATAGAGGATACGCCGCCGATAACAGCAAAGATATGTCGACCGGTAAGGAGCATAACAATCATCGAAGAGAACATAAGCACAGCCATAAGTCCATAACTAATTGTCATAATTTATTCGCTCCTCCCCTCTAATAACTAATAGATCCTTTATAAACTCAGCTCCACACTGCAAGAGCATCAAAACCATTCCTATCACCATAATAATCTTGATAGGAAGCACCGGTGGTGCCCATGAAGAAAAAGATGTCTGGTTATATTTAGCTGCATACTGAATACCTTGAATACCACCGTAGATAAGGACACCAAGGTATAAAAGAACGATAAAAAAGGTAATGGCATCTGCGACCGCTTTTTGTTTCATCGACCATCTATCATATAGGAGGTCCATTCTGACGTGACCACCGATAAGTAGGGTGAACGCACCTCCAAGTGTATAATAAGCAGCCATAACAAATTGCGCAGTCTCCACTGACCATACATTCGGGTGGTTAAAAAAAGTTCTGGTTAAAGTCTCATAAAGTAGAATGCCTATCATCCCAAAAATCAAAAACTTTGCAAAATGTCCTATGATTCGACTAATTGCGTCCATGTATCGGAGATAAATTTTTACTGCTTTGATCATATCATTCTAATTTCCCTTCACTGTTAATCTATATAAGCCGAAATTTATAATATAGAGGTTTCCCTTCCCCATCCTTTCCTACCTTAATATAGAACAGCATGGTGAGGGGGAACCTCTATATACTTAATCATTCATTATTATATTACCCGGCCATTAGTATCGATAGGGAGGACCTGCCTCTTCCATAATCTTTCTGTACTCTTTTAATATCTCTACTACCTTGGCATTTCTCTCGCTCGTTTGAGCAATCTCGTCCCAGAATTCTATCGCCGCGTCTTCAATGATCTTGTAATCCTCTTCGGGGAGAGTGGTGAGTTCTAACTTTTCTCCCTGGGTTCGGTAGTGAGCTTCACCCCACCAGTACCAATGTAGTCGATAGTAGTGTGATTTTTCTATTGCTAACCTAAGCAACTGCTGTAGGTGAGGAGGAACTTTCTCCCATGACTCGGTATTAACAAACCAACCACCTGACCATCCTCCAGAGATAGGATTAGTCAGGTAATAATCGGTAACATCAGCCCATCCAACAGTGTAATCTTCGGTGATGGCACACCAACAAACTCCATCTAGCATACCTGTCTGAAGAGCCATCTCAACATCCTCGTAAGGCATGACCACTGGAACAACGCCGAATTTGGCTAAGAATCTTCCTACTGTAGGAAACACATATAATCTTAATCCCTTCAGGTCTTCAAGAGACCGAACTGGTTTGGTGGTAGCAACATTACATGGATCCCAGCTTCCCTGACTTAGCCAGGTAACATTTTCTATCTCATCATAGGCTTCCTGCCAAATTTCATTTAATCCATACCACTCCCACAGCACGTTAACATCCAGCCCGTAGCGAGCAGCCATAGGGAAATAAGCGGCAAATATGGATACATCTACAGGGCTCGCCAGTGAGTCATCGTCACTAACGACTGCATCAATTGTTCCTTCTTGTAAGGCTCTAAATAGTTCACCATGTGGTACCAACTGATCAGCTGAATACATTTCAATGACCATTTCCCCATTCGCTGCAATATTAAACTCTTCTATTGCGTTCAAAGCAACATGTTCATTTAGGGCTGGACCGGCATAGGATTGCATCCTCCACTTAATCGGGGCTTCATTCGCAGATACAGAACTTACGATTACAATGGATAATATAAATATCACAATAAGTATCTTTAAAAACTTATTTATCATTATTATTCCTCCTCATTTCCTAATTTATTAATTTATCAAATACTTAATTTAAATAAAAAATCTTAACACAAATAATTAGTAAACTAGCAAACATCATAATATATTATGTTCTTTCGATAGATCATCTCCTTATTTTTTTCATCTCTTTAATTTGCTAAATTAAAGGGTTATCCTAAATTGAACGAAAGCAAATGTAATCTACACTATAACAATTATATAATAATCTTCCAATCTAATATTATTTTATTCTATCCCTCTTGCTGCCATCCTCTTTCCGTGTAACATTCTTCCAACATACCCTGATAATCTTTAATGACACATTCTTCTACCTGGGCATATTTACCAAATTCTGGCATACTCAGAACTCTCTCCGGGAGCATATCATCACTTTTCTTAACACCCTCTCTCACATTAAATGCCCTCTGCAGATTGTAAACACGTTTACCCACGGTCAATAATTCCTCAGCGCTTATATCCCAACCGGTTAATGTGGAAATTTGCCTTGCCAGGTCTTCAGGTGCCAAACCATTATAGATATAGAATTTACAGGTCCCTACAACATCTGGTATAACTCCCCAATCCTGCAACTTCGCTGCAATTTTCCCTTTACCTTCTTCGGCAAAGCGATCCACTGTTTGAGGATCAGGAAGTCCATAGGGAATTAGGCCAAAATCATTTTTTCCGCTATCATAAGCCATGCCTTCAAGCGGGTGAATATGACACATGCCTCTGTTGCCTAACCCATACATGACCGCAAGTGTTTTACCGGATCTAGGATCATGTGCTGGACCTTCAAGACCTTTTACCTGAATTGCTAGCACATCTGCCCCTTTACCGAACTTTTGAGCAGCACGCTTGGTTCCTTCGCCTAAAATTTGACCAATACCATCTCTATTAGCTATTTTATTTACTAGTTCAACCATGGTATCGGGATTACCCCAAGTTAAATCTAATCCATCAGTATCTTCCTTACTCAAGATACCTTTTTCATAACAGTCCATAGCAAAGGCAATCACGGCACCTGTGCTTATGGTATCTATGCCATATTCATTGCATAAATAGGTAGCATGTACCGCAGCATCCATATCTTCATTTAATACAAAGAAGGTAAAAGCACAAATACTCTCATATTCTGCCCCTTCATGTACAGGAGTCTTCCATTGACCCTTTTTTACTTCAGCAATTCTGCCACAGCGTAATACACATCCCTTGTAACATGGGTTGGCTCTTACTAAGTTTTCATTCTCAAAGTGATCATAGAGCTCTTTGCCCTTTCCCCACGAGTTAGATCTCCAATTCTTGGTAGGAATATCTCCTGCCTCATCACAAGCAGGTATATCCCCTGTAGTACCACCTACGGACATGCCTTCTTTACCAGCTGTAGCTAACACTTTTTGGTTACCATCTTTACAGGCTAATGAAAATTCATCTGGCTTGGCCACGGAAATCTTTTTACTCCCCTTTACGGCAATCGCAAGTAAATTCTTTGCACCCATTACTGCCCCTGCTCCACATCTTCCAAATGCTCGGCTTCCAATCATAATAGTGGCAAATCTAACTAACTTTTCACCTGCATCGCCTATCGTTGCAATTTCAATTGTTTCATCCGTTAATTCTTCTTTAATAAGCTTATCTTTTTGAGACGTCGTTTTGCCTTTGAGCTTTTCTGCATTTTTTAACTTTACTTTATCATTATCGATTAAAATATATTTCGGTTCTTTCGCTTTTCCTTCTATGACCAGAAAATCATAGCCTGCTTTTCTTAGAACACCGCCCCATTCTCCTCCACACCTGGCTTCACCCCAAATCCCAGTAAGGGGAGACTTAAAGCAAACTTCAGCAGATCCCGAACCGGGGGCTGCTGTACCAGTTAGGGGTCCTGTGACAAATACTATTTTATTTTCCGGACTCAAAGGATCGATACCTGCTGGAAGTTCATCATATAATAATTTGACCCCATATCCAACGCCACCTAAAAATTCTCTTAACATTTCTGGCTTGATTTCTTCCACACTAATTTTTTCGTTTGTTAAATCTATTCTCAATAATTTACCCGCATATCCATATAATTGAGTAAGCGGTTTTGATACCATTCTATTATCTCCTTCCGGCAATTTTCAAAAACTAGGAAACTCTAAAATTGTTAAAGCCCTATAGATTCCCTTCCTCTAAGTGCTGTAACAAAGAACTCTTTCACATTTTCTAAAGTTGCCTTTCTCGGGTTAAATTGAGACATTGAATACATTTCTTCAGCCCTATTTAAGATATACTCTGAAATCGCTGGAATATCTTTTTCCGGAATATTGTAAGCTTTTAGATTTGTAGGCAAATCAATATCTTCCAATAAATCAAAAGTGGCTGTCACAGCTTTTTGAGCTGCTTCTTTAATCTCTAAACCATATACATCTTCTCCCATTGCCTCTGCTATTTTTATTAATTTCTTTCTGGCATAAGTATCGGGTAAGTTGTACCAAAATACATATGGTAGTAATACACCACAAGCTTCACCGTGTGGAATACCATATTTGGCTGATATTCCCTCAGAGGCTGCATGGCATAATGTTGCTGGTCCAGCCACCCAGGGATAACTTATAACGGTTCCACCTATGGAAGATGCTAAAGCCATATTCCACCTTGCTTCTAAATTACTACCCTGGTGATATGCAGTCCTCAGATTTTGAGAAACAAGTTCTGCTGTTTTTAAGGCTAAGGCATCAGAAAAAGGATTGGCCTGTAGAGATAAAACACCCTCTGTAGTATGGCTGAGAGCATCCATCCCGCTTCCAGCAGTGACTCTGGGAGGTAATCCTACTGTTAAACTCGGGTCTACCACAGCAGCATCAGCCAAAACCGCATCACCAGTGATCCATGTTTTAATTGGTCCTATATCGTTAGGTACAATCACTACCGCCGTATTAGAACATTCGCTACCGGTTCCAGAGGTAGTAGAGATTAATATTTTTGGTTTCGATCCGGTTAAAGGTTTAGTATTTGGACAAACATATTCCTCTATCTCACCTGCCGTCTCCGACATAACAGCAGCAATTTTAGCATTATCCATAACTGCTCCGCCGCCAATACCAACAACAAGCCCATAATCTTTTTCTCTTACCGCACTGATAAGTTTTTTTACCACTGTCAACTCGGGTTCCTTTACTTCTGACTCATAAATATCAACTGTGAAACCCTCTTTTTCCAAAGATTCCTTGGGCCCATCTATTAAACCAATTTTTCTTAGTGCCTTATCGGTAATGATTATGCATTTTGTGTTGTTAGCAATTTCCCGAGCTAATTCCCCGACCTTATAAGCCGCTCCGATACCGAAATTAACTCTGGGAGTATGCCTATACTCATCAATCCTACTTAACCAATGATCTTTGAATAATTCACCAAATTCTACCATTTAGATGGCCTCCTTAAAATTTTTTATGATACATTAACGGTTATCTACCAAAAACTAACTATTTAATACAACATATTTAACGTAAGCAGTAAATTGAACTATATATTCTTTGAAAACTAAAATGAAGAAAGAAATAAAAGAGTAGGAAGTCTTTCTTTTGTAATATTAATCAACCCCTTTCTTATCAATCCCTTGCAGTTTATTTCCGATATCTTAAATCCTAGGTTGACCTTTGAATGTATTAATCCCCTTACGGGCAGATGATCTATTTTAGACCTCTTCCGAAGTGAAGTGTAAGAGGATAATTTATATTAAATTTATCATCACTATTATTCTTTGTCAAATTTTTATTTAAGTCTAAACTTTTTTTATATGCTGGGGTAAGTACTTTAGTACCCCAGTAAATTTTACACTAACTCTGATAGATTTTATTATTTATTATTGATTTAATCAAAATCCCGGTCAATCAATCATAAGCCAATCTTACAGCTTCAGTAGCCAGGGTAGGTTGAATAATTTCCTGCCAATATGCAACATCATCCCAGGTATGTAATTTGTTATGAGCCAGATAATACCCCTGGGGGATAGGATGCGTACCAATAACTACTTTTAGCCCAAACTGCTGCTCGATATACTCCTTGAAATATTTTATTTGTGGACAGGGAGGATATCCAACTACCAAACCTGTAGCCAGATGAATGACTTGTGCTCCGTTTTTCTTCATTTCTTCAGGGGAGTATTGTACATTCCCTCCTGGACATCCGTCACAGGTAGTGTAACCAACTAATTCTATTTCGCGATCCTGGTAAATAGAAAAAGCCCCTTCCCTATTACGCATAGCTCTTAAACATTTACCACCGGCACAACAATGATAACGATGACAAATTATAATACCTATTTTTATTTTTTCTTCCATCAGAATACTACACTCCTTTTTTTTTATATGTTGATTTATTACTTCTGTTGATATGATAATTCCATCTATCATGTTTAATTGGATTGCGGCTTTCTTTTCTCTGCCTTAAAATAAAGCAATGCTCCATTTCGTTCCGGCAAAGAAACGAATTCCCAGCCAAATGTTTCAAAGAGCTCTTTTAGCTCTTCCCTGGAAAACAGCTTGCCTCTTATTGTAGCATTGTTAGATTTTCTTTCCGATATCGGAACACTACTAAAGAAAATGGCACGGTCTTTGGAAACTCGAGTTGATTCCTGAATGGCCTTTTTTGTATTCCCAAAAAAATTCAAAGATAAATGGCAAAGCACTATATCGAACATCCCATCTTGAAAAGGCAAATCTTCTGCACCTGTTAAAAAAAATTCAGCATTTTGAAATCCGTTATCTCTGAATCTTTGACAAGCTTTCCGCAATAAACCAGGACTTATATCTATACCCGAATATTCATTATTGTTATTCAGGAAATTAACAGCATTTCCGCTACCTGTGGCTAATTCTAAAACCTTTTTACCTCTTACCTCTTCTAATTCTTTTTTTAGAATATCATAATGCAGTTGTATATTACCACTAAATTTTTTTGGGAAAACTGATTTTTCCATAATTCGGTCATAAAAATAATTTACCAGATCACCTATCCATGGTTGGTATTTTCTAACACGGGTATCTATTTTAATATAGTTTATTCCCTTCTTTTCAATAACATTTACATTTTCTTTTAACATCGAAAATTTCTCTCCTTTAAAAACAATATAAATAATCCATTTCATTATATAATTTTTTAGCAAAAGATTTTTATGAAATAAATTTTAAAATTTACCCAAATACATCCGTACAAGAAACAATACTTCTTAAAAATTCAGTCCTGTTCAAATTTATAAAAAAATCCTTTAAATAAGGTGAATGAAAAAATAAACAGTCATCACGATAGCAAGGAGTAATTTTACCACCATTGAAGTAAGACTTCCTAGAAAAGTTGCAAATCCTGCCCTGAGTGCCTGTGATTGTTCTTTTCCGGCAATCAATTCACCAAGAAATGCACCCATTAAAAGTCCGAAAATGATACCAAAAGGCGGGAAAAATACAATTCCGATGACCATTCCGATAACGGCACCCCATATTCCCATACGCGATGCACCATATTTCCTGGCTCCCAGTAGCGGAAGGATATAATCAAGCAATACAACTAAGCCTGTTAATATTCCAAACACGATGAGCATACGAAGACTAAATTCTGCTTCTCCTTTGACTGTATAAAGCAGAATTAGTGCAATATAGTTCAGTACAATTCCAGGTAAAGCAGGAACGATAACACCAATAATTCCTATCATATTTAAAATAATTCCAATAATAATTAACAAATGCAGGGTTCCTGTTTATCAGTATTATTTTTTAGATCTAAGATTGAGCTGTCATAACATATCACTTCAATGTCCATAATCCTTTATTCCTTTTATTCACTACTAAGTTTATAAAATAGCTTATCACCATAGTAAAATTTATTAACCAAAATTACTTCATTAAAATTTTCTTAATTTACTAATAATGGCTTCTCCAACTTCAACCGTAGATGAACTCCCGCCAAAATCTCGCGAACTGATTCTTCCTTCACTTAATACTTCTTCTGTTGCATTCTCAATAGCTTTAGCAATTTTCGTTTCTCCTAAACAGTCCATCATCATAGCCCCTGCCAATATTGTGGCAATCGGATTGGCAACCGATTTACCTTTATATTTTGGAGCTGAACCATGTATGGGTTCAAACATCGATACACCTTCCGGGTTAATATTTCCTCCAGCTGCAACTCCTAAACCACCTTGAATCATAGCGCCTAAATCTGTAATAATATCCCCGAACATATTTGGTGCCACAACAACTTGAAACCATTCTGGTTTTCTCACAAACCACATGGTAATAGCGTCTACAAAAGTAAACTCAGTTTCTATATCTGGGTATTGCTGAGCAATTTCTTCAAAATTATCTCTCCATAAGCCGTAAATACTACTTAATACATTTGCTTTATCAACAGAGGTTACCCTATTCATTTTTTTATTGGCAGCTAATTCAAAGGCATATTTAATGACTCTTTGAGTCCCGGATTTACTAATTAATCCAACTTGGTAGGCTATTTCTTCTTTTTTCTCTAATTCAACATTAACCTCAATACTGGCTTTATATAATTTTCTTAATACTTCTAAACGATCTTGACCTTTTGTCCCATTAAATCTTCCACCTACTCCTACATAGAAGTCTTCGGTATTCTCCCTAACAACATAGAAATGAATATCTTCCGGACTTTTATCTTTCAAAGGGGTATTGACACCTTTCAATAATTTTATCGGCCTAAGGTTAATATATTGATCCAGATAGAATCTTAACTTTAATAATATTTCTTTCTCCAAAATACCTGGTTTTACCCTAGGGTCTCCTACCGCTCCTAAATAAATGGCATCCATATCTTCCATTTCCTTTAGAGCGCTATCAGGCAATAACTCGCCTGTCTTTAAATAATGTTCGGCCCCAAAGGGATATTCAATCCATTTGATATCAACCCCGTTTTGTTTAGAGGCTGATTCTAAAACTTTTCTACCTTCCTTAATGATTTCAGGTCCTATTCCGTCTCCGGGAATTAAAGCGATATTGTACATCTTAATTATGTTTTCTCCTTTTTATTTCATTCTTGGTGTATTCAACTAATCCTCCTGCTGAAATTATTTCCTGAATAAAATCAGGTAAAGGATTAATGTGATATTCTTTGTGATTACTTAAATTTTTTATTATTCCTTTGTCAGTATCTATTTCCAATATATCCCCTTGTTTTGTTTGCCCGAATAGGTCAACGGACTCAAATATAGGCAAGCCAATATTTATAGCATTTCGAAAGAAAATACGGGCAAAAGATTTGGCAATAACACAAGAAATACCCGCTTCTTTAATAGCTATGGGAGCATGTTCTCTGGAACTGCCACAACCAAAATTTTCTCCTGCTAATACAATATCACCTTTTTTAATATTTTTTATAAAATCTTTGTCATAATCTTCCATACAATGAGATGCCAATTCTTCAGGGTTTGACATATTCAAGTATCTGGCTGGTATAATGACATCGGTATCAATATGATCTCCAAACTTCCATACATGACCCTTTAAAATCATTGTTACATTACCTCCTCGGGGCTGGATATTTTTCCGGTTATTGCTGAAGCTGCCGCCACTGCAGGACCGGACAGATAGACTTCACTTTCAGGGTGACCCATACGGCCAACAAAATTACGATTTGTAGTCGATATAGCCTTTTCATCTTTTGCCAGGACTCCCATATGTCCTCCCAGGCAGGGACCACAGGTAGGAGGACTGATAACCGCTCCTGCTTCAATAAATATTTTTAATAACCCTTCTTCCATCGCCTGTAAATAGATTTGTTGCGTTGCGGGTAAAATTATCAATCTTACCTTTGAATCAATCCTGTTATTTTTTAATATATCTGCAGCTATCCTCAGGTCTTCAATACGTCCATTGGTACAGGAACCTATAACTGCTTGATCAATTCGAATTTCCCCTACTTCACTAATCGGCTTTCCGTTACCCGGTAAATGAGGAAAAGCTACTTGTGGTTCTATATCAGCTACATTATATTCTATTATTTGCTCATATTCCGCATCCGGATCACTGTTAACTACTTGAAATCTGTCCTTTATTCGCTCTTTCAAATAATTTAACGCAATATCATCTGCCTCAATGATTCCGCTTTTTGCACCCGCTTCTATAGCCATATTACAGATAGTAAATCGGCTATCCATGGAGAGATGACTGATAACTTCTCCGCTAAATTCCATAACCCTGTAATTGGCACCATTTACTCCAATTTGTGAAATTGTATAAAGAATAAGGTCTTTTCCTCCAATCCATTTATTTAATTTTCCATTATAAATAAATTTAATAGTTTCCGGTACCTTTAGCCATATTTCTCCCATAGCTAGCACAACACCCAAATCGGTACTGCCTACACCAATGGCTAAAGCACCCAATGCTCCCGAAGTCGGAGTATGAGAATCAGCTCCAACTATTAACTGTCCAGGTAATATAAGACCTTTTTCCGGTAAGAGTGCATGTTCAATTCCACCTTGACCTATTTCAAAGTAGTTGGTAAGCATTTGATTTTGGGAAAATTCCCTTATAATTTTTGCCTGTTCAGCAGACTTAATATCCTTGTTCGGTGTAAAATGATCCGGAATGAAAGTAATTTTGTCCCGATTAAATACTTCCTTAACATCTATTTTATTGAAAACCTCAATAGATAGGGGTCCGGTGATATCATTGGCAAAGGCAAAATCTACCTTTGCCTTAATAAAATCTCCTCCTTTAATATTTTCCTTGTCACAATGAGATTGAAGTATTTTTTCAGCAATAGTTTTTCCCATAATTCCCTCCAACTATCTTCCATAAATTATTGATTAGTTTTATGATTAGATTATCATTTTTTATATTAATTAATTTTCTATTTTGTTAGATTTTTTCATTAAAGCAATTATATTCATCATCTTCTCGGTTGCCTCAATAGCAGCTAAGACCTGATCAGGATTAACTCCCTTGGTAATTATGTTTTGCTTGTTCTCTATTTCCCATGTAATAGCACATTGTACCAATGCATCTGTCTTACCTCCCGGAGGAATGGTAACCCTATAGTCAATAAGCATTGGTAAATTAAGGCCAATTTTCTGAAATATTTTTCTTATGGCATTCATGAAAGCATCATAACCACCATCGCCCTGTGCACTTTCTTCCAATTCTATTGCATTGCCATTTTTTTTATCCTTATAAAGCAAATGAATTACCGCAACAGGTTTTGTTGAGTGACTTGTTAAAATATTGTATGCCTTTAATTTAAAAGTATTTTCTTCAGGAGTTTCCAAAACATCAGATATAATATAAGGCAAATCAGAGGTAGTGATTGTTTTCTTTTTATCACTCAATTCAATAACCCTCTCCAGGATATTCTTTTTTTGTTCTTTGGAAAGTTCAATGCCTATCTCTTCTAAATTAAAATCCAAATTTGATTTTCCACTTAACTTGCCCAAAGAATACTGTCTTTTCCTATTAAATCTTTCCGGTAAAAGCCTGCTGGCATATAGATTACCTTTTCTATCTCCATCTGCATGAATTCCTGCAGTTTGGGTAAAGACATTTTCTCCGCAGATTGGCTTATTTGCAGCAATACGATAAGTAGAAAAAGCCTCGACAGTCTTACTTAAATGATATAAACTTTTTTCTTCAATAGCTGTATCAATATTGAGAAAATCTTTTAGTGCTACAACAACTTCTTCCAGAGGTGCATTCCCGGCTCTTTCTCCCATTCCGTTAATCGTACAATGAACACCCATAATCCCTACTTCCACTGCTGATATTGTATTGGCAGTAGCCAATCCATAATCATTGTGAGCATGAAAATCAAAATGCAGTTTAGGATATTTTGTGATAATTTTTCTCAAAAAATGATATACCTGTGTTGGATACAAAATTCCAAGTGTATCGGGCAACATAAATCTTACTATGCTTTCCTCACCAAGATTATCAATCAAATAATAAACATAATCGGGAGAATGAAGCATGCCATTAGACCAATCTTCCAGCCATAGATTGCAAGTAATTCCTTTCTCTCTTGCGTATGATATTGTTTCCTTAATTTCTTTGACATGTTGCTCTTTTGTTTTTTTGAGTTGATTAGTTAAATGATTGATTGAGCCTTTGGCCAGAATATTCATTACCTTTCCGCCTAAATTAAAAATCCAATCTACTGATTCTATAATATCTACGAAACCCAATATTTCAACTCTCTGAGTATATCGGTATTGATTAGCCCAATCAATTATTTTTCGAACGGCTTCTTTTTCACCTGTACTTACTTTAGCACTGGCAATCTCAATTCTGTCTACTTTTATTTCATCCAATAGCATTTTAGCAAGAGTCAATTTCTCATCAGGAGAATAGCTAACATTTTTCATCTGTTCTCCATCTCTTAAAGTCGTATCCATTATTTCTAAATTCATAGACATTGTCTTCATCCTTTCCAAAATCCTGAAGATGTGTATTAGATAAATCTATGGCAAACTTAATCTATGTTCTTTTTTAAATCTGAATTTTTGCTAAGCTGTGTTAACATTTTATTAACTGCCTTCAGATAGGCCTTTACACTTGCTTCCAAAGTGTCAGTGCTAACACTCTTTCCAATGTAAAAATGTCCATTATCTTTGATCTCCACAATCGCTTCACCCTGAGCATCCTTCCCCCTGGTTAGTGCTCTGATATTATAATCAGATAATTTGACTTTCGCTCCGGTAATACGATCTATGGCTTTGAAAAGAGCATCCACCGGTCCGTCCCCACAGGCTGCATCTTCATATAGTTTCCCTTCTCTAAACAAACTTATCGTTGCGGTTGGCAAAATACTGTTTCCGGTATTTACATGAAAATATTTCAATTCATAAATATCAGTCATATCTTCAACTAATATTTCAGACATGAGGGCAATGAGGTCTTCCGAAAAAATCTCCTTTTTTTTATCGGCTAGTTGTTTAAATTGCTCAAAAGATTTATTCAGTTTTTCTCTGTCTAAGCCGTATCCCAATTCTGCCAAACGGCTTTTAAAGGCATTGCGACCTGAATGTTTACCTAATACCAATTGATTGCTTTCCAGGCCAATGGTTTGTGGCTTCATAATTTCATAAGTAGAGGCATCCTTTAAGATACCAGCCTGATGAATTCCAGCTTCATGAGCAAAGGCATTTTTCCCTACAATTGCTTTATTAGGTTGAACAATAAATCCGGTTAGACGACTCACCAGTTTGCTGGTAGGATAGATATACTGGGTATCAATAGTAGTTGACTTTTGATAAAAATCTTTCCTGGTATGTAAGGCCATGACAATTTCTTCCAGAGAGGCATTCCCTGCTCTTTCTCCAATACCATTGATGGTACATTCAATTTGTCGTACACCATACTTTAATGATTCCAGTGAATTTGCCACCGCCATACCCAAATCATTATGACAATGTACGCTGATCATTGCCTGTCTAATATTGGAAACATTTTCCTTAATGCCCTTGATGAGTTGACCGAATTCGTCCGGCTGAGAATAACCAACCGTATCCGGTACATTAACAATGGTTGCACCTGCCTTGATAACTTCTTCAAAAACCCTGTACAAAAATTCAGGTTCGCTGCGACTGGCATCTTCTGCGGAAAATTCCACCTCAGGGCAATAACTTTTTGCTAGTTTCACTGCCGAGACAGCCTGTTCGAGAACCTCCTGAGGTGTTTTCTCCAGTTTAAGCCTCATATGGATTGGTGAGGTAGCAATAAAAGTATGAATCCTGGGTTTTTGCGCTGATTTGATGGCATCCCAGGCACATTTTATGTCTTGTTCAACTGCTCTGCATAAACCGGCAATGGTAGAATTCTTAATATTTTTGGCAATCACCTGCACGCCTTCAAAATCTCCGGGAGAAGATATAGGGAAACCGGCTTCAATTACATCTACTCTCAACTTTTCCAGGTACCTGGCAATCTCTAATTTCTCATGCGTATTGAGAGAAGCCCCAGGGCATTGTTCTCCGTCTCGCAAGGTCGTATCAAAAATCAATATTTTTTCACTCATTTTTTTCCTCCTTTTCTGATAAATGATTCATTCATCATTACACAAATACGTTATCAATTTACTTTTTTCCCTGAGTAGTATCTCCATTTACTTTACTTTTGGCTATCGCAATCCTCCCGGTACGGACAATTTCTATGATGCCAAAAGGTTCTAAGAGTTTAATGAATCCGCTAACTTTTTCCTCGTCTCCGGATAACTCAATAGTCACGGTATTGCGTTCCACATATACAGCTTTGGCTTTAAAAATTTCTACTAATTGTATAATCTCTGCCCTCACTGATAAGGAGTCTGTATGAACTTTTACCAGTACCAACTCTCTTTCAATGACATTTTGAGGAGAAATATCACGGACACGTATGACATCGATTAACTTATTTAATTGTTTGGTCACCTGTTCTAATACCTTTTCATCACCGCTGGTAATAATGGTCATTCGGGAAACCCCTGTTGTTTCAGAATGGCCTACTGCAATGCTTTCAATATTAAATCCTCTTCTGGTAAACAAACCCGCGACACGGGCCATGACCCCCGGCAGATCTTCTACTAAAATCGCAATGGTATGTTTCATGATTGATTAACTCCCATCATTTGATTGATTGAGGAACCAGGTTGAACCATCGGAAAAGTATTCTCTTCCTGTGGTATTTGACAGTCAATAAGTACAAATCTATTCATCTGAAAGGATTTTTCTAAAGTTGGATAAAACTCTTCCTTCTTATCCACCCTGAATCCGATCCCACCATAACCCTCAACAATTTTTATAAAATCTGGACTCCCTGCAAGAGAGGTCGAAACATAACGTCGATCACAAAATAATTCCTGCAATTGCCTCACCATGCCTAGGTATCCATTGTTCATTAACACTACAATGATCGGTAGACGGTTATAAATTGCCGTAGCCAGCTCCTGGATGTTCATCTGAAAGCTTCCATCACCTGATATACAAACTACCGGCTTTTTGGGACACCCAAATTTTGCACCGATTGCCGCAGGCAGACCATATCCCATGGTACCCAGACCACCTGAGGAAACAAAAGTACGCGGATGCATAAATTGACAATAATTTGCTGCCCACATCTGATGCTGACCAACATCAGTCACAATAATAGCCTCTCCCTTAAAAAATTCATTAATACACTTAATTATATATTTTGGTCTCAGTTCCCCTTTTTTTTCTTCTAACTGTGGTGCAATCTTTTCTCTTATTTTCTTAATTTCTGCCAGCCATGACGAATTTTTTCTCTCATCAAGGTAATCGTTTAGCTGATGCAGTATATATTTCAGGTCTCCTACAATGGGTATGTTAACTGCAACATTTTTCCCTATTTCGGCAGGGTCAATATCAATATGAATCAATTCGGCATGGGGACAAAATTGCTTTAAATTTCCGGTAATCCGATCATCAAACCGTGTGCCCAATGCAATAATAAGATCAGCACTACTGATTGTCTGATTAGCTGCATACTGTCCATACATTCCCAACATTCCCAGAGAAAGCGGGTGGTTCTTCGGAAAGCTGCCAAGACCCATAAAAGTATTAACAACAGGAATATTTGTCTTGAGAGCCACTTTCTGTAATTCTTCTGAGGCATTGGCATTAATAATTCCACCACCGGCAATAATTACAGGCTTCTCGGCTGCCATGATTTTTTTTGCTGCCGCTTTAATCTGTCTGACATGTCCTTTATAAGAAGGCTTATAGCCTTTTCTAGATACCTTATCCGGATATTTAAAATGAGATCTGGCTTGTTGAACATCCTTGGGTAAATCAATTAATACAGGTCCCGGCCTTCCACTACGTGCGATATAAAAAGCTTCCTTGATAATCGATGCCAGATCTTCTACTCTTCTGGCAATATAGTTATTTTTAGTAATGGGAAGTGTAATTCCGGTAATATCAACTTCCTGAAAGGCATCGTTTCCTACCATGAAGGTTGGCACCTGTCCGGTGAACGCAACCAGTGGGACTGAATCCAGGTAGGCATTTGCCAGGCCGGTAACCAGATTTGTTGCTCCCGGACCTGATGTTGCTATACACACTCCTACCTCACCCGTTGCCCTGGCATACCCGTCAGCGGCATGAATAGCTCCTTGCTCATGTCTTGTTAATATGTTTTCGAA
>CAYSAA010000207.1:0-2077 GCA_964428905.1 uncultured Atribacterota bacterium | reverse complement strand
TTATTAAATCTTGAGTTTGATATTTTATTCTTTAGTTTTTCATAAAATAAACTCTCATCTATTGGAATCTCTACCCAATCATTAATCCAAGTAGAAAGTAACATAGCATTTGAAATCATAAGGCCCTTGATACCATCTTCGCCTGGTGATAACAATTCAGCACCTTCAAGAATAGCATCCAGCCAATTATTTATTATTTCTATACGTTCCTCAGTATCTTTACTTTTAACAGGGACTTCACATTTCCAACATTCTGGTGCCCCAAAGCCACCTTCTTTGTACTCTTTATTAAATAATCGTTCTGATTGCCTTAAACGCCAAAATGTTAATTTTTCGTTTTCAATAACAATCTTTCCTCTGTCTCCAGTAATTTCAAATCGATTAGTACCTGGTGCATCAGCAGTCGAAGTCACATAAACTCCAGTGGAGCCATTTTCATATTCTACAAAAGCCGTTACGTCATCCTCTACTTCAATATCATGATATTTCCCAAAATAGCAAAATGCACGTACACGCTTTGGCATACCACAAGTCCATTGCCAAATATCCAAATTATGTGGATTTTGATTTAATAATGTTCCACCACCCTCGCCTTTCCAGGTTGCCCGCCAGGTTCCTGAATCATAATAACTCTGTGAACGATACCAATCAGTAATAATCCAATTAGTACGTTTTATTTCTCCCAATTCACCTGAATTAATTAAATCTTTTAATTTTTGGTAGATAGGTTTTGTTCGAAATTGGTACATAATACCAAAAACTCTATCATTTCTACTAGCTATTTCATTCATTTCTCTTACCTGTTTTGTGTACACACCTGCAGGTTTATCAATTAAAACATGTAGATTTTTTTCAAATGCTTTAATTGCTAGAGTTGGATGTTCATAATGTGGAACTGCAATTATAACTGCTGAAAGATTTTTATCATTAAGTAGGTCTTCACTTTTGTCATATTTTTTTACATCAGCACCTAAGTTCTGTTCAGCCCATTTTAATCTTGTAATATCTTTATCACAAACAGCTATCAATTTCCCCTTGGGGATTAAACCATCTTTTAAAACTTTTGCATAATAGCTCCCCATAAATCCGATTCCTATAACTCCAATACCTACCTCATTCATTGCTATTCTTCCCCTCATTCGTAACTGACTTTCTAATATCTTCAACTATCTTCATTGCTTTTTCCCCATATTCAATATATGTATTATATTTATACTGTTCTAAGGATTCATTTTTATTGTCTGAAGATTTTTTATGGTAAACTGCCCCCATATGAGGCTCAATAGAAATGCCTCCTTCATAACCATTTGCAATTAAATCTTTTAAAACTTTTCTTACTTGACCATTTCCTTCACCCGGGAAAGTGTATTTTACTTCAGGGAAATAATTATCGGTATCCTTTATAAATATGCCATCTTTTATGTGGACATAATGAATTTTTTGCTTTAATATCTGATAAACTTCCCAGGTATCTTGTTTTTTATAGGGAGGTTTGCCAATTCTATTATCTGTAAAAACAGGATTGCCGGTGTCAAAGGCAACCATAAAATTTGGGGAATCGATATTTTCAATCAATTTCTTCATATGCTCATATGATTGAGAAAAATAATTCATACAATTTTCATGTACATATATAATATCCTCTTGTTCACACATGCTTACCAATACTTTCAATTTTTTAATTATAGATTTCTCCAGTTCAGGGTTATCTGGATTCTCATCTTTGGGAATAAAGAAACTCATGCCTCGAATCATTTTAGTTCCCAATTTCTTCATCCTGGGTATAGCTCTTTTTAACTCCGCAATACTTTGTTTGTAATCTTCTTCTTTGTAAGGGCTTTTACCCCAATTGGCTACTTTACTTCCGAAACAACTGATATTAATTCCTAATTCCAATAATTTATCATAAACTTCTTCAAATCTTTTATCACTTATATCTGTAATATTCTCCCCCTCAATATTTCTCGCTTCAATAAAATTCCAACCAAGCTCTTTAGTTGCTTTAATTTGAACATCAATATCACCACTGACTTCGTCAGCAAATCCAGTAAAATACAACACTTTAAATCCTCCTATT
>CAYSAA010000206.1:0-3629 GCA_964428905.1 uncultured Atribacterota bacterium | reverse complement strand
TAAGGTATAATCCTTATGAAAAGCAGGTGGGGTAGCAATATATACGGCATCAACCTCATCATCATTGATTAAATCATCTGCATTAGCATACCATTTTGGTACGTGATGACGAAAGGCATAATCTCTGGCTAAATCAGCATTTCTTCTCATGACTGCAACTAAAGAAGAATGTTCTGCTTTCTGAAAGCCTGGTCCGCTCTTTACTTCAGTAACATCACCACAACCGATAATACCCCATCTGATCTCCATGTTGTTCTGGTTCATGAAAGCTTATACCTCACAATTTTCCTCTATTCACGAGGAATATTCCTTAATAATTTCATTAAACGATGACCATAATTTACATAATTTTCAAATCTTGCCTGCTTCGTTGATTTTTGGGATGGATCATGAAATACAACTTCTATATGCGGTTCAATAGATAAACCTCCATCATAACCATGTTTGAATAGATCTGCTACTATTTTTCTAATGTTTGCTTGTCCCTCTCCGGGATAAGTATAGGTTATTCGCTGATTCTCCGCATCATAAAAGACATCTTTGATATGGACATAAACAATTTTTTCTCTGACATGCTGATAGAAATCCCAGCTAATCCTATCAAGATGAGCCCTGTCCTTTTCTCCACATTCTGCGGCCAGTGCCACCGGATTCCCGGTATCAAAGACTAATTTTAACAGAGGAACATGTTTTAGGAGCTTCAGCGTATTTTGCCAGCTCATCCCGCCATAAGTCATACAATTTTCATGAACCGGTAAAATTCCTTCTTCGGCAAACATCTGACATATGATATTTAATCTTCGAAATATCTCTTCTTCTTGCTGATCTTCTAAAATATCGCCTTTTTTATCTCTTAAAGGAGCATAGCTCATGATTCTTACCATATTGGTTTTTAATTTTTTCATTCTGGGTATGATACGGCGCACTTCAATCAAATCATCTTCCAATGGACTATGTAATGTTTTCTGCCAATTGGCAATGGTCGAGGCAAGACAATTAACTTTAATTTGACCTTTTTCCAATTCTTGTTCCATATATTGAAACTCATTATCGTTAAGATTTGAAATAATCTTTCCACTTACTGTTCTTGCTTCAATATTCTCCCAACCCAATGATTTTGTCACTTTAATTTGTCTTATAATATCATCAGCTGCCTCATCAGCAAAACCAGTAAGATACATAAATAAATTCCTTCAACTTTCTTTTGTTAAGAATTAAGAAGAAAGGGGTAAATGAACAACTTGTTTATCACGCGCACTTTGATAAATCGCCAGAACAATTTCTACTGCTTTTCTTGCTTCCTGGCCATCAATTAAGGGCTGCCGGTTTTTATTGATTGCTTCAACCATATCTTCAAACTGCTTTTTATGACCCTGGTAACTAATGGCTCCGGGGTCTGACACACCACCACCGGTAGTATTTTTTGAAGACATAAATTGCAGAATCATTTCCTTATCTTCTTCTTTCTTCTCTTTAAAATTCCAGATTTTTAGCGCTTCCTCTTCCATAATAACACTCCCGCCTGTTCCTGAAATCTCGATTCTTTTTAAAAACCCCGGATAGACAGAAGTTGAACCTTCTATGACTCCTAAAGCACCATTTTTAAACTTTAAAATAGCTGCTGCATTATCTTCTACTTCAATTCTCTGGTGTCCGATGGTGTCAACACAGGCAGAAATTTCCATTACATCTCCGGCAAAGTAATGCAATAGATCAATGGCATGAATCGATTGATTCATAAGTGCACCGCCCCCATCCAGATGCAATGTTCCATGCCAGCCTCCGTTATCATAATAAGCCTGACTCCTTTGCCACTTGACATAGGCATCACACAAAACCAATTGACCAAAACGACCCTGTTCAATCGCATTTTTGATTATTCTGCTTAACGGGAAAAATCTGGACTGAAAAATTCCAGAACATTTTACCTTATGTTTTTCGCATGCTTCAATGATTTGATCGCATCTTGGCAAAGTAATTTCTAAAGGCTTCTCAATTATGAGATGTTTACCGGCTTCTGCTGCTACTATTGCCGGTTCTAAATGGGCGCCGGAAGGAGTACAAATATTGACAATATCCAAACCAGGATGAGATAAAAATTCTTCTAAAGAATGATAAGCCTGACAATGGTATTTTTCTGCAAATGCATTTGCCTTCTTTTTGTCTCTTGAGAGACAGGCTCCTAACCTTCCGCCTTTCATCTCTTCGATGGCTCGGGCATGAAAATCAGCAATAAGACCCAAACCTACTATTCCAAATCCATAATTCATTGTTTCTACTCCAAATTAAATAGAGATATATTTCAAAAATCTTATGAGACAAAAAATTCGTCTTCTTCCAGCAAAGCAGGAATACCTACAATTAATGCTTTGAAATCACCATAACCTCGATGAGAAGTTACCTGTTTTAATCATCAATACAATATCCGGCTTTAAATCTACGATGTCTTTGTCTGATCATTCCATCTTTCCCTTTCCTGCTAATATATAATATATCTCTGTACAATTACGATGATAATGTTTTTTTGCGATTATGTTATATGTGTCACATGCACATTAGTAATGGAAGTGTCCTTTTTTGTAATGAATCTAATACTTGAACCACATGGACAAGGTATTGGTTTTGTTTGATCTCTATCTCTAACAATAAAATTTTTATTCACCAAATAAACTCTCTTTCATTGTAACATTTAATTATTCCAGGGGCACTTCTACTTGCTGTCCTTTTCTTTCGGCTGACAGATAAGCAGAATAAAGAACGGCCACTGTATTAAATCCCAATCTAGAGTCAGACTGTGGCTTTCCTCCGGTCAAATAACATTGGACAAATTCACTCAATTCCTGAGGGTAACCAAACATCCAGTCTTCATCTGGTGAAGGAAAACTCCATCCCTGCTTGGTTCCAATTTTTTCTACAATATAGACATTTTTTAACTGCTCTTCTGAAGGATTATACAATTGAATCAAATCTGAGCGTCCCAGATTACAACGAATACGATGGTTATTGGCAAAAACCTCCAGGTAATTATTTGTTCCACCCATTACCACATCACTGGCAAAAATATCTGCCACCATCCCATCTTCAAAAAGAACATGTAATTGGGCATAATCATCCACATCATGGTAATCAGTTCTTAAATATCCTGCATCAATATAATGGGGTGAACGAGTCAATTCATGAACCTGACAACTTACCTTCTTGGCCCTGATAGGCTTACCATTTTTCACATTCCCTTCAACCTTTTTGAGGTAAAGAATGGTTGAAAGAGGATGACATCCCTTGCCAACCAGGGCACCTCCTCCGGATTGATACCATATCCCGTATGCATTAGAATGGGAACCACTGTGGGACTCTTCCCCTATACAACGTACTATCTGGCCTTTTGTTTCTTTTAGTATTTCTACTTCTTTTTGCACAGAAGGTGCATAGATCCAATCCTCAGCATAAAAGATGATGCCTTTGCTTTTCTCTTCAGCCTTCAGCATTCTTCTGGCACTGGCCAAGGATTCCTCCAGCATGGTTTCTTTGGGGAACTGATTACCAAAAAAATTTTCTTTATTTTCCGGGCCATAATAACCGGTAAAAGGTTTCTCAAGAATAACATAACGGTTGGCAGCTAAAGCCTGAAT
>CAYSAA010000205.1:0-17265 GCA_964428905.1 uncultured Atribacterota bacterium | reverse complement strand
GGGAGCTTTAATGGCAGTTGCTGCCATTGCCAGTATTCCGATCCTGATTTTGTTTTTAAAGCTTTCTAAATATTTTATTGGAGGAGCTGCTCTGTTTTCTTCAAGAAAAGGTTAGGGTAAATCTTGGGCTTATTATATATATTTGATATGGGCGGTGTTGTCACCGTTAATACTAACGTTATTCCATCTATTGCTGAGCAGTTAGAAATTACCGAAGAAAAATTTTTTCAATCAGCCGGGGAAGATTGGGAAAAATTACTTGGTGGTAAAATAGATAATCAGCAATTCTGGATACGAATTTCTCAAAAAATTCATAGGGAAATTAAGGGAAATTTATTTAAGAAATATTTCCATCCTAGCAGAAATCATAAAGTAATTCAAATCATTAGAGATTTAAAGAAGAGACACCGGGTAGTTTGCGGAACAAATACTTTTCAAACTCATTACCAATATCATTTAGAAAAAGGAGATTATAACTTTTTTGATACCGTTTATGCCTCTCATTTAATGGGAATAGTTAAACCGGATCCTCTATTTTATCAACATATTTTGGATAAAGAACTTATGACCAAAGAAAGAGCTATCTTTATTGATGATACTGAGGAAAACGTTATTGCTGCCCGGAATATGGGTATCCGGTCTATTCACTTTATTAATAGCAATTTTTTGAAAGATGAGTTAGAAAAATATCACCTTATTGCTAATTGTGACTAATATTAAATTCAAGGTAACATAGTAACATAAAGTGAATTGTATTCTTCAGTGAGTTAGCAAAGGATGATTTATCAATGATACAGATATACAGGGAAGAAGGGGAGTTAGAAATAAATATCATGAGAAGAAAAGATAGACAAATTAAGGATGTAGCAAAGATGAATGAAATCATTAATGCAAGTAGTGTTTGTTGGGTAGCTATGTCCAGAAAGAATAACCCATATATTATTCCTATGAATTTTGGTTTTAAGGATCAATGTATTTATCTCCATTCTATTGGTGAGGGACTAAAAATTGATATTCTGAAAGAGTTTCCTCGAGTTTGTATAGCGTTTGGACAGAATATAGAATTATTGCCAGCCTCAGATGTCTGTGAAAGCGATATGAATTATCAGAGCGTTTTAGTTTTTGGAGAGGCTGAATTTATAACCGATGAAGATAAGAAAAAAGAGGCACTTGATGTTATAGTAAGGCATTATTATAAAGAGATGAACAGGGATGAATTAAAGTATCCTGAAGCCAGTTTCAAAAAAGTAGTCCTTATTAAAATTCAAATTGAGAAAATGACTGGTAAAAAGTCAGTATAAAATACTTATAGTATTGGTTCGCGATATGCTGATGTTCTTCAAGGAGGGATGAATGAAAGTACTTATTTTAGCAGGTGGTATCGGTACCCGGCTTTGGCCGTTAAGCCGAGACCGTTTTCCCAAGCAGTTTATTAAATTTCATGATAAAGAACACTCTTTGTTCCAGGAGACCTTTAAGCGCAGTTTATTATTAGCTGACCTGGATGATATCTATATAGTTACCAACAGGTTGTACCAATTTTTGGTCAGGGCAGACGTAGAAGAATTAGGTTATCAGTATCAAGAAGACCATATCCTGACAGAACCAGAAGTAAAAAATACCCTGCCGGCCATCTATGCCGGTATTCATGAAATTATCAAAAAGGGTCATGACTCGGTGGTCGTTTTTCCTTCAGATCATATCATCAAAAAGAGCCAGGAATTTTCCCAACTGATTCAAGCTTCAGAGCCTCTTGCCAAAGATTGCTTAATTACCTTCGGCATCAAGCCTCATTACCCCCATACCGGCTATGGCTACATCTACCCCGGGGAGGTGAAAGGGAATGGCTTTCTAGTCAAAGCATTCCAGGAGAAACCTGATTACCAGCAAGCGGTAGCCTATATCAAAAAGGGATACTACTGGAACAGCGGTGTGTTTATGTTTGATACCAGGCTGTTGATTGAAGAGGTAAAAACCTACGCTCCGGAGATAGTCAAAGCTTTCCAGGAAAGCAAAACCCTAACAGAAGCTTTTGCCAAAATAAAAATCAATATCTCTATTGACTACGGCATTATGGAAAAGAGCAACAAGGTAGTAGTAGTACCTGCTGATATCGATTGGAATGATTTAGGCTGTTTTGATTCACTGTATGATGTTTTTGACCAGGATGAAGCAGGCAATATCGCCAGTCATAGCCATCTTTTGCTGGATTCCAGGCATAACATCATTCACTCGGAAGACGGCAAACTAGTAGTCACCATTGGTGTTGATGGCGTCATCATGATTGATACCAAAGATGCCTTACTGGTCTGTAATAAGCAGCAATCACAAAAGGTAAAAGAGGTGGTCAAGCTGTTAAAGGAAAAGAAGGATATTCGTACAGAGTACCATGTGCAGGACTATCGACCCTGGGGGAATTATAAGATTCTGGAAGAAGAAAAGAATTCCTTCAAAATCAAGAGGATAAAAGTCAACTCCGGGGAAAAGCTCAGCTATCAATTGCATCATCATAGAAATGAACACTGGATCGTGATAAAAGGTATAGCCAGGGTAACAATCGATGATAAAGTACAATTCATGCAACCCGGAGAAAGCATTGATATTAAAGCTGAACAGAAGCATCGAGTTGAGAATCCCGGAAAACAGCCCCTGGAGATCATTGAAGTGCAAATGGGCGATTATCTGGAAGAAGATGATATCATACGATTTGATGATGAATATGGGAGAAAATAAATGTTGAAATTTGTTATGAATTATACCTTCTTGATATTTTTTTTATATATATAATATTTTTGGAGGTTCTTGATGGACTGATACAATTTATTCTAGTTACTTTACAGAAAATATAAAACACACCCGGAACATAAAAATCGGGGGAAATAAAAGGGTTCAATGATATATGTAATAGCAGATGATCTAACAGGAGCCAATGATACAGGGGTACAATTTGTCAAAAATGGATATAGGACAACAGTATTCATAGTAAATGATGAATTGTCAAGTAGCATAGCTCCAGATGATTATGATGTTTTGGTAATAGATACTGAAACTCGGGAAGTAGAAGAAAAAATAGCTCGATATCGATTAAACAAAATTCTAGAAGGGCTTGATATTCATGAAAGAGACATTGTTTATAAAAAAATTGATTCAACGATGCGAGGAAATATAGGTGCAGAGATTGAGGAGATTATGAATATTTTTAATAAGCAGTTTTGTATAATGAGCCCAAGTTTCCCTTCTCATCAGAGGATTACTGTTGGGGGAAATCTTATTGTTCAGAAAAAACCCCTTGGACTTAGTAGGTATAGTGATAATAGTACAGGAAAGAAAGCTGAATCATTTATTCCATCTATATTAGAACAACAGACAAAACTTTCGATCGGGAGGATTGACTTATCAGAAGTAAAAAAAGGGCAAGATGTAATCAAAAAAGCCCTTAATGATTTGATTGAGCAAAAGAAAAAAATAATTGTTGTTGATTCAAGCGATGAAAGGAATTTAAAGGATATCGTCTCAAGTGGAATAGGATTTAGTGAAAAAGTATTATTTTCAGGTTCAGCAGGATTAGCCAATTGTTTGGCTCAGAGTTATGGTAAGAAAAAGAATTTAAAGTTTGATATACCAAACAATCAAAGTCCCATACTGATTGTTGGTGGTTCCAGGAATCCTCTTATGGTAGACCAGATACAATATCTTAAAAATAATTTAAAATTTGCCGAATTGAAGATAGATATAAAAGAAATTTATTCCCTAGAGAGCAAAATTCTTGATTATTATGCTGAAGAAGGCCTCAAAATTTTAAAAAACAATCAAGATTTAGTCATATATACAGATGCAATTAATAATGAAAAAAAATCAATCGATAATGAGCTAATGCAAGAATATAACTTAACCTTCAAAGAACTAGAAAATAAGATTAAAGAATTTTTTGGGCAGCTAACTTCAATAATAATAAAAAAAAATACTATACGAAATTTGATTCTGACCGGCGGTGATATAGCTATTAGTGTTTGTAGGGAGTTAGGCATTTCAAATCTGGAGGTATCAGGAGAGCTATTACCCGGCATTCCTCTTACCAGATCATGTTTCCATGATAACCCTTTGAATATTATTACAAAAGCAGGTGGATTTGGTAGAAGAGACACTTTGTATGAGTTGATTAATAAGTTTCGGAATCATAAAGAATACAACAAATAGGAGGAGCAGGTTTATTAATTAGTAACCTAAAAAAATACAAAAATGAAAAAACCAATAATTGGAATTACCATGGGTGATCCGGCAGGCATCGGCGCTGAAATTATAGTGAAGGCCTTGAGCAGAAAGGGAATTTATCAAAAATCAAGACCAGTGGTTATTGGAAGTAAAAGTGTCATGGCTGATGCACTTGAATTTACCCATTCAAAATTAAAATTAAATCTAGTTGAAGATTTGTCTGAACTCAAAGATGAATATGGGATCATTGATCTAATAGATTTGAAGAATATCACTCTTAATGAATTTAATTATGGTAAGGTCAATGCAACAGCAGGGCAGGCATCATTAGATTATATCTACAAAGGGATTGAACTAGCTATGGCGGAAAAAATCAATGCGGTTGTTACCGGTCCCATTCATAAAGAATCTATCAAGGCAGCCGGCTCATCTCATCCCGGTCATACTGAAATATTTGCTACTCGAACAAATACAAAAGACTATGCCATGATGTTAGCAGATGACCATTTTAGAGTAATTCATGTTTCAACGCATGTGTCTTTAAGAAAGGCATGTGATTTAGTAAAAAAAGAACGGGTTTTAACTGTGATTCATCTGGCAGATAAAGCTCTAAAAGATTTGGGAGTTAAACAACCAAATATTGCTGTAGCAGGATTAAATCCACATGCTGGAGAGGGTGGCTTTTTTGGAAGGGAAGAAATAGATGAAATTATTCCTGCTATAAATGAGGCTAGGAAAGATGGCATAAATGTAGAAGGACCAATTCCTCCAGATACCATTTTCTCAAAAGTACTAGGTAAACAATATGATATTGCAGTAGTAATGTACCATGATCAAGGACATATTCCCATGAAAGTAATGGGATTTAAATATGACAAGAAAACAAATAAATGGTCAAGCATGAGTGGTGTCAACGTTACCGTTGGTTTGCCAATTATTCGAGTTTCCGTTGACCATGGAGTTGCTTTTGGCAAGGCAGGAGAAGGCAGAGCTAATGAGGAGAGCATGGTAGAAGCAATTAAAGTGGCTATACAATTGATTGGTTGATGAGATTATGATCGTTGTGTTAACTCTATATGAATGGAACGATATAGATATCCTGTTAGGAGTTGTTAGTTTTGACGGGATCTAAAATATATCATTATCATTGAGGAGGTACATTATATACATAATGAATTATAAGACATTAGGCAGAACAGGAATAAAAGTCTCAAACCTTTGTTTAGGAACTATGACCTTTGGCAAAGAAGCTGATGAAGCGACTTCGATTAATATGTTTCATAAATGCCGTGATGCTGGCATCAATTTTTTTGACACTGCAGATCGATACGGAATTGGTATGTCAGAGAAAATTTTAGGAAAATGCATTGCTCGTGATAGAGATAAAATGATTCTATCTACAAAAGTAGGAAACCCAGTAGGGGATGATATTAATGATAAAGGCTTGTCTAGAAAACATATGATGCTCAGTGTTGAAAATAGTCTAAGAAGATTAGGAACTGATTACATTGATTTATACTTTCTGCATAGTTATGATCCTACAACTTCCATTGAGGAAACCCTCAGTACATTAGATGATCTCAAACACCAGGGGAAAATATTGTCTATTGGTGCAAGTAACTGGGCAGCCTGGCAAATAGCAATAGCTTTGGGTATCTCAGAAAGAAAACAGTTTGCTCGATTTGAGTGTATTCAACCGATGTATAGCCTTGTAAAACGACAAGTAGAAGTTGAAATATTCCCTCTTGCGAAAGAAAAAAATATTGGCGTTATTACTTACAGCCCTTTAGGAGCGGGTTTGTTAACGGGGAAATATACTAGTAAGGATAAAGTTACTCAAGGAAGAATATTAGAAAACAAAATGTATAGTCAACGTTATGCTGATCCTAATAATTATACCATCACTGAAAACTTCGTTAGGTATGCTAATGATAAAAACTTGAAACCAGCTGCTTTAGCAGTGGCCTGGGTGATGGCAAATCCGATTGTTACAGCCCCAATTATTGGTGCTAGAAATGTAATACAATTAGATCAGGTTCTTGCTTCGTTAGAAATAAAAATTACCCCTGAAATGTATCAAGAAATTACAAACTTATCTATTAGTCCTCCTGTGGCAACCGATCGCTCTGAAGAAAAGATAAAAAATGAATAGTTTTAAAAATCATGATAACATAAAATTGGTAAGGGGAAATAATTATTTTAACAACTCTTAAAT
The DNA here is from genome assembly GCA_964428905.1 of uncultured Atribacterota bacterium. Classification (GTDB taxonomy): domain Bacteria; phylum Atribacterota; class Phoenicimicrobiia; order Phoenicimicrobiales; family Stramentimicrobiaceae; genus CAYSAA01. The sequence continues at coordinate 10,838 of CAYSAA010000205.1, read as the reverse complement.
AATGAACTGGATGGGAACAGTAACCAGGTTAGGAATAAACTGAAATCATGAACCTATCTTAATGATATTAGAACAGATAGAAAATTATGAATTCCTATTATACTTGAGGTTCTAACTTGTTTATCATTGACCAGGCACTCTAATCCTTTTTTATATCAGGATTTTTTATCAATTTGATTCCAAAGAAGAAATACTATGCACAACCAGTTATATAAGTCAGCTGGTTAGTTGGGGGTTTAAAGTATATCTTATAATTTACTTATAATTAGGAGGTATTCAATGTGTTAAATAAGGGGAAAATAAATTCAGAGGGTGATGTTTTAAGACAATTGGATCACAGGATCTTGGTGATTGATGGGGCGATGGGGACTATGTTGCAGGAAAATGGTTTGAAATCAGGAGAATGTCCTGAAATGTGGAATATTACTCATCCGGAGATTGTCAGGAAAATACATGCTTCATACCTGGAAGCAGGAGCTGATATTATTCTGACCAATACTTTTGGAGCAAATGGTATTAAACTAACGAAATTTAATCAGCAGCATCGCTTAGCAGAAATTAATCAACAGGCTGTCAGATTGGCAAAGGAAGAAGTTGATAGTTATCGTGAAGAACATTCTATAGAATCTTTGGTAGCGGTTTCAGTAGGTCCCACTGGTGAAATTTTAGCACCCTACGGAACACTCAAAAATGAGGAAGCCTATCAGGGCTATCAAGACCAGATTAAGGTGCTGGCCTTTTCCGGTGTGGATCTAATTGTACTGGAAACGTTCTATAATCTTGATGAAATCAAGATTGCACTTAAGGCTGTGAAGGAAAATAGTGATTTGACCGTTTTTGCTTCCATGACTTTTGATGAAAGCTTGAAAACCATCTATGGAATAACCCCGGAAAAGGCAGTAGAGGTATTATTTGAAGAAGGAGCAGATGGGGTAGGGGCAAATTGTGGAAGTGGGCCGGAAGTACTTTATCAGGTTTTATTTAGGATGAGGGCGATAACCAATGCTCCTTTACTGGTTGAACCCAATGCCGGTATTCCCTACTTAGAAAATAACAAGGTTGTCTATCCGGCATCACCCCAGAAGATGGCGGAATATGCCGAGAAATTTGCCCAATTGAGAGTGAATATTATCGGAGGTTGTTGTGGCACAACTCCAGAACATATCAAGGCAATTGTCCAAAAAATAAAAAAGTATAGCAATCTAAAATTAAAAAAATAGGAAAAAGTGAAAAAAAGTTTTTGCAGACAATTGTATCATACTTTAATGTCATAAATGTCATTGAATTAGGATTAAAACAGAGATTTTAAGGAAAACAGCTATGATGGAAAATACAAAAATTGTTAATCAAATCAAAATAAAAATTAGTGAACAGGAAGTATTACGATATTTAGGCTATGGCAAAAAACCTATTCATAATATTCATGCAGATATTAAGAGAATCATTAAAGAAGAGATTTCTCAAAGCCATTTCTTATTAGATTGTAAAGGTTTGTACCAGCTTCAAAACATTACCTCAATCTCAGCAGATGGAATGATATCAACGAAGCAGGGTTATACTTTTTTTGTTGATGAAAAAGTGATTGATCTGTTAAAAAATGCTGAATATCTTCTTTTCGCTATAGGAACTATCGGAACGGAAATCGAGGAGTCTGTAAAAACAAAATTTAAACAGAATCAGTATATGAAAGCCATGGTCATGGATGCAGCCGGAACAGTTGCCGTAAAAACAGTTGGCAAGTGGCTTAATCATTTTATTGAACAGAAAAGTTTACCAGAAGGACTTAAATTTTCTCGATATTTTGAACCGGGCTCCGGAGATTGGGATATTCAGGAACAAAAAAAAGTTTTTGAGATTCTGGAACCCGAAAAAATTGGTGTTACCTTAAATACTTCCTGTATGATGTATCCGGCAAAATCTCTTTCCTGGATTCGAGGAATGGGACATGACCTTATTGATTCCTATCGTGATGAGTTTTCCTGTCAGTATTGTCTACTGGATCATTGCCCATTTCGGAAAAGGAATGATACTTAATCATTCAAACAAAAAATAAATCTAAGCCATTGTAGAAGATTTTTGAGATAGGTTTAACTCCCCTGGTTATGATTAAGCACTTCCCTATTAACCAGATTGATAGGCTTTTTACCTTGTAGAACTCTCTTCACTTCCATTGCAGCTTTTTCCCGCAGTGTTATTTCAGATTCTTCTGAGTGCCAGGACACATGGGGTGTGTAGATAATATTATTCATCTCTAAAATATCATTTTGTAGGGGTGGCTCATTTTCCATAACATCCAGTGCAGCACCGGCAATTTTACCCTTTTTTAGTGCCTCATAGAGGGCAGATTGGCTAACTACAGCACCCCGGCTGGTATTAACCAAAAAGACACCCGGTCTCATCATATCAACCGTTTTTTGGTTGATGAGGTGATATGTTGATTGATTTAATGGGCAGTGAAGTGTGATATAGTTTGCCTGCTTTAAAAGGGTATCCAAGTTAACCTTTTTAACACTATATTTTGCCATCATAGTGAGACCAATACCGGGATCACTTGCTATTATATTCATATTAAAAGGCTGCATCTTTTGGGCTAAACGTTGTCCGTTTCTCCCAAATCCAATAATGCCCAATGTTTTTCCTTCCATTCGGTAAATAGGATCAGCAATAAGAGGATTCCATTTGCCATTTTTTACTGAGTTATCAAAAGGTATAATTTTCCTGATCAATGCCAGCAATAAAGACATGGTATGAGTTGATACTTCTTCTGTGCAATAATCAGGCACATTGGCCACCAGAATTTTACGCTTAGTAGCTGCCGAAAGATCAATGTTATCCACTCCGACAGCATATTTAACCATTACTTTGCAATTTTTAAAATGTTCCATAGCTTTTTCTCCTACATAGACGTAGGAAACAAGCAAGGCATCCATATAAGAGTTAATTTTAAGCAGATCTTCTTCATTTTTACAGTAGCCAATATGGACTTTTGCTCCAAGTTGTTCTAAAATTTTTTCTTCCAGTTGAAAATTTTTGTGATGCGCATCAGTTATCAAAACATGGTATTTTGGCTTCATCTTTACCTCATATTTTTATAATGATTTTGAGATGTTCTGGTTGATTGTATTCCCGAAATGCTTCATTAATTTCATTTAAAGGACGTATGTTTGTAATAAGCGTCTTAACTTTAATTCGCTTTTCTTTTAAGAGAGCAAGGGCTTTTCGGAAATGGACAGGTTGGTAGGCTGAAGTACCCAGAATTTTAATCTGTTGATAGTGAATGAGATCTGAATTAATTAAAAAATTTTTGCTGTTTTCAGGTGCACTGGCAAAGAGAAAAAGTGTACCCTGCTTTTTAATCAGACTGAATCCCTTATCAATGATGTCTTGTTGAAAAACAGTATTAATCAACAGGTCTACTCCGCGATTATCGGTATATTCTTTTATTATGTCCAATAGGTTGTCTTTTTTAGAATCAATAACATTGGCGCCCATCTTTAGGGCAATATTTCTACGGAAAGGCTCGATTTCGCTCACCATCACTTTAGCGGCTCCTCTTAATAAGCATAATTGTTGAAGAAGTTGACCCATAACGCCGGCACCAATGATACCAACTGTATCTCCAAATCCTATGTTGCATTTTTCTAATGAAGCAATGCAGCAGGCCAGGGGCTCCAAGAAAGTACTTTCTTCCCAGGAAAGAGAATCTGGTATTTTCAATAAGGCAAGAGGATAATTATTTAATTTTAATCCTACCAGCTCAGCAAAACCACCATTGGAAGCACGCTGTTTATTTTCACATAATTCAAAGGCACCGTGTTGACAATAGTAACAGTAACCACAGTTAATAGCATGAACAACAGCGACACGGTCACCTGGACGGAATTCCTTAATTTCTGTTGGAGCATTGTTAATGGTACCGACATATTCGTGTCCTAATATTGCAGGAAGCTTTATATAATGGCTTCCACCGTTTTGATATGTTTTGATATCAGAAATACAGATTCCACATGCAGCAATTTTTACCACGATAGGATAAAGTTCAGCAGGAGAACTTACTTCAGTTACTTCCATTTTTTCTTTTTCATATAACATAGCAGCTTTCATTTTACTGTTCACCTCAAATCGAAAAATTTTTAAGACTGGCTAAGAGTTTATAGCTGGACCTGTTTCTTGAATATAAACTCTGATAGATTGGAAAGAGTTGAGACTGATAGAATTGCTGTCTTTTTGGGTCAGGATAATAAACATGTTTAGTATGAACCATTTGATCAATAGCCTCTTTGTATTGATATACAGATAATCCCAAAGTTGCCAATACTGCATTACCCAGAAGTCCGCTTTCCTGAACAGTTGTTTGGATAATATTTTGGCCCAGCACATCTGCTTTGATCTGGTTTAACAGATGATTATTGGCACCACCACCGGATACTTTGATGGGAAAGTTTTTTTGGCTCAACTGAGAATCTTTCTGAAGTAAATGAATATTTTCCAATAAACTGAAAGCAATTCCCTGGTAGATTGCATGTCGCATGTCAATCAAATTATGAAGGGAATTTAAACCAAAAAAGATTGCCCTTGCATCAGGATTCCAATGCGGGCTTCTGGAACCCTCTAAAAAGGGAAGAAAAAATAATGGGTTTTTTAGATTGGGATATTCCCCACCTGAAACTGAGTTTAATTCTTTCTGATATAAATGATTAAACCAATCAATAGATTGCCCGGTACTTTGCGTTACACCAAATAAAAGATATAAATTCAGGAAGAATGGATAATGATAAAAAATAGGAAACTGACAATTAGAAAAATTGTTTTTTGGGGTAGCAATACCGATAATATCGGAAGTCCCACTGATGTTAAACCCCATACCTGAAGTCGAAATTCCTGTTCCTATAATACTGCTGATTGAATCCATTTCACCGGCAATGACTGGTATTCCCTCTTTAAGACCTGATTCCTGGTTCATGGCTGTTTGCGTTGTCCCTATAATTGTCTCGCTTAAGTAAGCTTTAGGAATAAATTTCTCAGGAATTTCCAGTGCATCCAATAATGAGCTATTCAATTCTCCTGTTATAATATTACGAAATTCACGGCTACTCCATAAGCTGGTGCTGCAAATACCGGTTAATTTGTAATTAATATAGTCTTTTGGCTCCATTAGATAGTGTAAATCATGGATTGTTTGTGGTTCATTTCTTTTTAACCAGAGTAGTTTTGTTATGCGAGAGTGAGGTGTTAAGGGGGAGGGGAAATTTATCTTGATATTTTGCTTTTTTAAAATGCTACTAATTATTTTATTTTCCTTGATAGCACGTCTATCCTGCCAGATAATAGAAGGTCGTAACAAATTTCCTTTATGATCAAGAAATACCATACTTGGACTATGCCCACAACAGGCAATTGCTTTAATTCTATTCTGGTGTTTCATTGGTGAAAGATGATTTCTGTTTAATAGTTCTTTTATTTCGCATTGAATAATATTCCACCATTCATTAGGATCTTGTTCTACTTGATAAAGGGACTGAGAATAAGAATGATATGGCTTCTCTATCTGGTCGATCATTTTTCCCCAAAAATCGATGAAGGCAGTTTTAATTGAACTGGTTCCCAAATCAATCGATAGTATAAGACTCATTCTTTGACTTCACCCTCCTGCAATAAGCAATGAGTTATTTGAGAGTTAGCCTATATGGCACTTAGAAGTCCTATTTTAATAACTGTCCTATTAAAATATCAAATAAATTTGACATTTTCAAATTTACTATTTAAAATAATAGAACAGTGTTCAACTATTCTATTATAGATTAATCTTAATGTAAACAATTAAAGTATTTGATGAAGCAATCTTATAGCCTGGAGATAGCCATGAAAGGTAAAATCATTAATTCCGTTGATCGAGCACTGCAGATATTGCAATTATTCAGTTTACAAAAACCCGAATGGGGAGTAAGTGAAATAAGCAGAGAATTAAATCTTTATAAAAGCTGTATTCACAATACCCTGTATACTTTGTTACACAAAGGATTTGTAAACCAGAATACTAATAATGGTAAATATCGCTTATCCATCAAGTTTTTTGAATTGGGTAGCATCGTATTGGAAAATATTGATCTAAGAAAAATTGCCCATCCTTACTTGGAGAAACTCTCGCGAGAATTTAATGAGACTGTTCATCTTGGTATTCTTTCAGACGGAGAAGTGCTTTCTATTGAGAGGGAGAAGTCTAACCAGAGTCTTCAACATCAAATTTATATTGGGAAAAGGGCCCCCCTTCACTGTACCGGAGTGGGGAAATCACTATTAGCCTTTTTTGATACTGAAAAAATTGAACGAATTATTCAGGAAAAAGAATTGAAAAAGTATACCGAAAATACAATTACGGATATTAACCAACTAAAAATAGAACTCCAACAAATTCGTAAACAGGGTTATGCTGTCGACAATATGGAGCATGAGCCCGGTGTTCGTTGTATTGCCGCTCCGATTAGGGATTATCATGGCAAAGTGATTGCTTCATTTAGCTTATCAGGCCCGGCTTTCAGAATTAGCAAAGAAAAGATTCCATTAATAAAAGAAAAAGTCATTGAATGCTGCCGATTAATATCACAGGCAATGGGTTATCATTGTCGAAACAATAAAATAGAAATAGAATCAAAATTATAAATAAGCGAGGAGGAAGTATAAATAATATGTTTGATAAAGAAAAGTATGGGAAGATATTAGTACCCATGGTCACGCCTTTTAAGGAAGACCAAAGTGTTGATTATGATGCTGCAATACAAATCGCTGAAAAACTGATCAAAGACAATCTGGCAGATACGTTGATTATTTCCGGAACAACCGGAGAATTCTTTTCCATGAACTTTGAAGAAAGGGTTAAATTATTTCAGGTGATTAAAGATGCTGTTGGCAGTAAAATACCCCTTATTGCAGGAACTGCCTGTATCTCGACTGTTGAAACTATTCAGATGACGCAGGCGGTAGAGAAGATAGGGTATGAAACAGTAATGATTGCCAGTCCCTATTATACGAAACCGAATCAATTAGAAATTTTTAACCATTTCAAAAATGTTGCCAAAGCTACAAATATGGATATTACTTTATACAATATACCAATCTTTACCGGTGTTAATATTAACCCGGAAACAGTTGCTGGGTTATCAGAAATTGATAATATAGTTGCTATCAAAGAAGAGGCTGAACTTAATCCCAAACAAATCACCGAGTTCGTTAATATTACACCGGAAGACTTTATTATTTATTGTGGTGATGACACTATGATTATAGAGTCTTTTGCTCAGGGTGGAGAAAAGCGAATCGGAGGAGTAATTAGCGGGGCATCTCATATTATTGGTAACCGCATGCGTCAAATGATTGATAAGTTTATAAAGGGAAATGTTTCTGAAGTCGCCCAAATACAGAGGGAATTATTACCACTTTTCCGTTCATTTGGCCAAAATAATCGATTTAACCCAGTTGCATTATTGAAGGCAGCAATGAACATGATTGGCTATACTGCAGGGATTCCACGTTTACCACTTATGCCTGCAACAGAAGAAGAGCAAGAAAATGTTAAAGCTATATTAGAAAAATTGAATATTATCGGTTAAGTGGGAGTTAAAAAAATGTCAAATAATATTGAAGGAGTTATTGCGGTTGTATTCACCCCCTTTGACCGGAATGAGAAGATAGATTTTCCTGCTTTAGAAAAATTAATTGAATTTTTATTGAATAAAGGGGTGAATGGTCTATTTCCTTGTGGATCGGTTAGCTTGGGCCCATTAATGAATCCAGAAGAAAGAAAAAAAGTATTGGAATTTACTGTTAAAGTAAATCATCGCCGAGTTCCAATTATTGCCCAAATTGGGGCTGTAGATACCAAGACCACGGTATTCTTAGCCCAACATGCTCAATCATTGGGGGTAGAAGCCATTGCCAGTATTCCTCCTTTTTATATTCCCACTGATGAAGAAGCAATGTATATGCATTTTAGAGCGATAAAAGAAGCAGTGGATATTCCTGTCTATGCTTACAACAATTTATGGACTGGTAATCTTATTTCTATTAATCTATTTAAAAGATTGATAAAATTAGGTTACCAGGGAATGAAAGATGCTGGTGAGGATTTTCAACTTCACTGCCGTTATTTAAGGTATAGCCCTGCAGGTTTTAATTTATTAATGGGAACTGAGAAAATGGCTTTACCTGCTTTAAATATGGGAGTAAAAGGGTTTACCAGTGGCACGGTTAATGCTTTTCCTGAATTAAATGTAGAGTTATATCGTTCATTTCAACAGGGAGATGTGAAAAAAGCCATTCATTTACAGAATAGAATACTGGACCTGATTGATATTCTTTCTCAGGGACATCAAATTTCCATGATGTACAGTTGTCTGAAATTCAGGGGTCTCGATATTGGACAACCCAGACGACCTTTACTCTCGATTTCACCTGAAATAGAAGAAAAAGTAAAAAAAGAAATCGATGACTTGGGATTACTGAAATTTCCCTATTTCTAATCTTTAAGAATATTTTTAAAGATACATTAAGAAGGGTTAAAAATTAGTAAATGTCTGTTCAAATTGAACAAATATTACAAAAAATTGAACATTGTAAAAGGATAAATTCAAAGGCAGAGATAATAATTAGCCAGGTATTGAAAAATAGAAGGGTTGATAAGCTCCCTCTTATTTTCTGGAAACCACGCAATCAGACTGTACCTGGATGGACTTATGACATGAATGAGCAGTTTTATGATAAAGAAAAGATGTTATTTGCCCACTTGGAAGAAATCCTGGATTGTGCTGCAGATATTCATGATGCGGTTGTCTGCCTTCGTCCTAATTTTGGTACAATTTTTATTCCTGCAATGCTGGGATTATTTTTTCAAGTTCCTAAAAACACATTTGCCTGGCTGACTTCTCATTTATCAAAAGAGGAAGTTAAAAAAATATCTTTTCCTGATTTGGATAATAATCCAATGATGCAAAGGGCAATCGAATACCTACAATATTTTCAAGAATCAGTCCCCCCATGGATTCATGTTTATTTACCGGATACGCAGGGGCCTTTTGATATTGCCAGTGCTATATTAGGTCAAGAAATATTTTTAGCTGTTTATGATGACCCTGATTTGGTCCATCATCTAATGCATTTTTCTACAGAATTGTATATTGAGGCAACCAAAAGGCTTAAACAAGTTATTAATGAACCAATGGATTGTTGCTATCATGGTCATGCACTGGCTAGAGGGATTTATATGGACAATGGCGGAACTCGTATTTCTGAGGATAGTGCTACTTTGCTTTCTCCTCAACATATTGATGAATTTGTGATTCCTTATGATTGTCAAGCTCTGAAAGCTTTTGGTGGTGGTTTTATTCATTATTGTGGAAAACATGATTATTTATTAGATGCTTATTTAAAGATGAAAGAAGTTCGTGCTATTAATTTAGGAAATCCAGAAAGTTACGATTTTGAAAACACCATGGATAAGTTTTTAGAATATCACAAAGTATATTTTGGATTATGGCCTAAAAATGATCAGGAAACAGCTGAAGAATATATTCAGAGAATGAAAGACAAAACTGAAGGAGGAAAACGCGGTTTATTGTTACATTTTGATGAAACGATGTTTCCAGATTACACCTCTAAAAGTATTTTAAAACTATGGAATAATTAAAGATAATGAGTTTAATATTAAAACTTAGGATCATCACAATAAAGAAGATATGTTGTAACGAAGGTTTCTAATCATGTATAATAGAAAAAAATGAAGAATTGTAAACTTAAAAACCCTAAATAATATTTTATACTTAGGAAGATTAGATGTCTATAGAAAGAAACTTTCTATAGAAAAGTCAAGTTATTTCATGGTGCTTAGATCAAATTGAAGAAAAAACAGAAATAAGGAGGTGAAGAAAAAATAAAAATCTGAATATAAATGAAAAAAATGTTTGAAGTTGAATGGTAAATAAAAGAAAAATAAGGAGGTAACAAATAATGAAATTTAAAAAATGGGTAGTAATATTATTAGCAATGGCTTTTGTTGGTGTTACTTGTATGGGTGCCTTAGCTCAAATCAACTTGTCTTGGTCTTCCATTAGCGTACCGGAGGATGCACATACCAAGGCAATGACAGTATTTAAAGATGAAGTTGAAAGACTTTCTGATGGCAAAATAACTGTTGATCTTTATGTTGCAGGGGAGATATACACACAAGAGGGTGAACTGGCAGCTTGTCGGGAAGGGACTCTGGATATGGCTTATTTCAGTGATAACTGGTTAGCTGAATTTGTTCCCTACCTTTCCATGATTGGTGCCGTGTATACCTTCAGCGGGTTTGACCATATGGACAGGGTATTAAATGGTGAAATAGGGAAAGAAATTTACGAAGATGTTGCTCAAAAAACAGGAGTAAGACCATTAGCTGCATTTTATTTAGGAACCAGACAGCTTAACCTGGTCGAAAAGGCGGGACCGGTTAGAACACCTCAGGATATGAAAGGTGTCAAATTAAGAACTCCAGCCAGCCCGGCATGGATTGCCCTAGGTAAAGCACTTGGTGGAAATCCCACTCCCATGAGTTTTGGCGAAGTGTATATGGGCTTAAAGACTGGTGCTATTGAGGGACAGGATAATCCATTGCCTACTGATAAAAACGCCAAATTTTACGAAGTAACAAAATATATTGTGTTAACTGATCATGTGGTTAATACAGTATGGCCAACTATTAATGAACAGAGATGGCAATCCCTCAGTGAGTTAGATAAACTGGTTATTCATAAAGCCATAGATAAAGCCAGAGTATTCTGTGCAGAGACAAATTTAAAAGCAGAAGC
>CAYSAA010000204.1:0-10427 GCA_964428905.1 uncultured Atribacterota bacterium | reverse complement strand
ATCGGTTTATGATGCAGTGCAATTAGATTCCGATGTGGAGAGAAACTTTGCCCGAAGCCTGGATGAAAGAGAAGATATTAAATTATTTGTGAAACTTCCCTATTGGTTTAAAATTGAGACCCCTGTTGGCACCTATAATCCGGATTGGGCAATAGTAAAGGAAGATGACAATCAAGATCAAACTCTTTACCTGGTTCGGGAAACAAAAGGAGCAAGAGATGTTGAACAACTCAGAAAAACAGAAGATGAAAAAATAAAATGTGCTCAAAAGCATTTTGAAGAACTTCAGGTTAACTTTAGGACGGCCACCAATCCAAGTGAAGTATAGGATGTCCTTTTTAGAAAATTCAGTTTTTTACATTTTCAATCCATTTTACCCATAGCTTTCTATCTCTCAATTGTTTCTTGATTCTTGTTATCCGTTATAGTGACTACCGTCTGAAAAAGCTTTTTTCTCTATTCCCCGGTAGTGGCTTCTCCTTAGAAAGAACAAAGATTGATTGGGTATAGGAAGATGAGATTGCCATGAACTGCTTAAGAATGACAAAAAAGAAAATACCTTTTAATGACCAAAGTAAAAGATTGCTTGCGCATTACGAAAGTAGAATATAGTATATAAAATGCTCATCATTTTTGTAACATTGGTTACAGATTAATTTTAAGATATATAATAAACTAATCAATAAATTGTTAATCATTGTTAGGGAATAAAAAGGGAAATAGAATGAAATAAGAATTATTAGGGAGGTAATAAAATGGATATGTTTTGTTTTCAATGTCAGGAGACACTCAGGGGGGTTGGCTGTACTAAAACAGGCATTTGTGGGAAAAAAGCTGATGTTGCCAATATGCAGGACCTATTGATTTATGTATGCAAGGGTATGTCTGTGTATAGCACCAGGGCACGGGAATTAGGAATAGAAAATAAAAAGGTAAACAAGTTCATTGTGGATTCCCTATTTATGACCATTACCAATGCCAATTTTGATAAATCAGATTTTGTAAAGAAGATTAAAGGAGGTCTTGCATTAAGAGAAGAAATAAAAGAACAATTTAGGAGTGCTGGTGGCGAAATTCCTCAAAATATACCGGATTGTGCTACCTGGAAAGCAGAGCAGGAATCAGAATTTGAAATGAAAGCCAAGCCTGCCAATATAGGTGTACTAGCCACTGAGGATGAAGATGAGCGTTCCTTACGAGAGTTATTAACCTATGGCATAAAGGGAATAGCAGCTTATACTGAACATGCTTTTAATTTGGGGTATGAGAATCATGAAATTTATGCTTTTATACAAAGAGGATTGGCTGCAACCACTGACAATTCACTTTCTATTGATGATTTGGTTAATCTGGTAATGGAATGTGGGAAGTATGGTGTTGAGGCAATGTCTCTTTTAGATAAAGCCAATACAGAATCTTATGGCAATCCCGAGATGACTAAGGTTAATATCGGTGTACGAAATAATCCCGGTATTTTGATTAGCGGCCATGATCTGAAAGATATGGAAGAGCTGCTGGAACAAACCAAAGATACCGGAGTTGATGTTTATACTCACGGTGAAATGTTACCGGCGAATTATTATCCTGCCTTTAAAAAATATAAACATTTTGTTGGTAATTATGGGAATGCCTGGTGGAAACAGAATGAAGAATTTGAAAAATTTAATGGCCCGGTTCTAATGACCACCAACTGTATCATTCCGCCCAGGGATAGTTATAAAAACCGTGTGTTTACTACAGGTACGGTTGGTTACCCAGGAATGACCCATATCCCGGATCGAAAAGAGGATCAATCAAAAGATTTCTCCCAGATCATTGCTATGGCAAAACGATGTTCTCCACCTGTTGAAATTGAAAAAGGAGAAATTGTAGGTGGGTTTGCTCATAATCAGGTGATTGCACTGGCTGATAAGGTCATTGAGGCAGTAAAAAGTGGTGCAATTAGACGATTCTTTGTCATGGCCGGGTGTGATGGTAGGATGAAAAGTCGAAATTACTACACCGAATTTGCTAAAAAATTACCTAGGGATACCATTATTCTCACGGCTGGTTGTGCTAAATATCGGTATAACAAACTTGATTTAGGAGATATAGAGGGCATACCCAGGGTATTGGATGCCGGACAGTGCAATGATTCCTATTCTCTAGCAGTGATTGCCTTGAAATTAAAAGAAATCTTAGGATTAGATAATATTAACCAGCTTCCTATTTCCTACAATATAGCCTGGTATGAACAAAAGGCGGTTATTGTTTTGCTGGCTTTACTCTATTTAGGGGTTAAAAATATTCATTTAGGTCCCACATTACCAGCCTTTTTATCACCTAATGTGACCAATGTGCTGGTGGAAAAATTCAATATTGGTGGCATTGGTGATGTTGAGAATGATTTGGAAATGTTTCTTGGGGAAAAATAGTGAGAATAATTGATTTGGAATAAAAAGTAACCCTATTATTTATATGACCATTGATGCTTTATTATCGTTCACCAAAGATTTTCCAGGCCAGATAGATCTTTGATTATAATTGTATGTTTATCAAGATCAATGAATCCTTCGCGTTTCATTCTGCTTAATTCCCGGGAAAGTGATGGACGGGTTATGCCAAATTGTTCAGCCATTTTCTGCCGGGAAAGATTGACGGGAATGGTTAAGGTATTTTGTTCCCAGTAACGTTCTAACAAATAGAAACAGATTTTCTGGCGGATTGTCTCTCCGGACAGGATGTGCAGCCGGTGATCCAATATAAGTATCTTATCCGAAAGCAGTTGCAGCAGGTTTTTCAGAAATTTATCATTTTGAAGACATATTTTTAAAATGTTCTCTTTACTTACGAACATAATCTTTGAATTGGTTGAAGAAAATATGGTGGAAGGATAGGTATGTTTGTTGGAAAAAATCGCTACTTCTCCGAAAACATCCCCCATCTTAAATCTGCTAATTACCACCATTTTCCCGGAAGGATAATTTTTTTGTACCTCTATGACTCCATCAAGAACCAATCCAATTTCTATTAAGGGTTCACCTTCGATAGCGATGACCTGTTCGGATTGATAATCAATTGTTCTATACTTAGAAGAGACGAGAAATTGGTTAATTTCCTGACTGTTAAAATCCTTAAACAATTTGTTAATGTTTAGTGTATATTGGATATTAAACATTACTTAAAAATTAATCTCCAGCCCAAATTTGAATCGGTAGTCCTCATCTTTCAAGGAATAAGTGTCAAATTGAGTATTTAAAGTAAAATCAGGTGCAATTTGATAGTCGATACTGAGACTGCTTTCGCCATAAAAATCCAGTGGAGTTGAATAGGTAATAAAGAGATCATCCCGAATGCTTTTCCCGACCTCTAATCTCAAATCTTCCAGATTTAATCCGTCTGACAAGAAAAATTGATTATCTGAAGTTTCAAGGGTTTCGGTTGATATTCTCAAAAAATCCAATCCAAGTTGATCTGCTATTTCACGTTCCATACGCTTGAAAAGATTGATTTGTAAGCTCTGAAAAATAATATCAAACATTTCCTGGGAAAGAATCTGGTTGATTTCACCTTCAGAGAGCCCCTGGATATTTCGATCAAAAGTTAGTAAGGATAAAATTTCTGTTTCTCTCAAAGGAGGCTGAGAGGATAAAAGTATCTGTGGATTGGCGAGATTACCAGAAGCATTAATCATGATTTGAACGTCCTGCACAGTGGTCTGAGCTCTGGCATTGATATCGATATTATTAATATCAAAACCGCTGATTATAACACGCCCTTCTGAAATAATAAATCTTTTTTCAAAATATAGTAAATGACCTTTCTTTAAAACAAGATTACCTTGCACGGCAGGTTCGGAAAAAGAACCGCTTAAAGCAATATTACCTGTCACATTGATCTCGGCATTGGTCAGTTTTAAACTGAAAGGGTCGGCAATTTCAATATTCAAATCAAGATAACTATTAGCAGCATCCGGTGGAGAGGGAGTATAAAATGATATATTGTTTTCTTCGTATAACTGCATCAGCTGATTAAGATTTAATTCACCCCTGGAGAGAAGTAATTGTCCGTTAATTTGTGGCTTAAGTAATGAACCTCTGATTTCTACCAGAAAATCAACTTCACTTGCTAGAATATTCTGATAGATGATTTTTTCCTGCTCATTTCGTATTGTTAAGATCATATTTTCAGGCAAGAGATGAACCAATTCGAATTGGCCTGATATGTTAAAATTATTTTCATAAACTGTAAAAGATATAGGTGGAATGGTAACTTGATTGTTTGACACCTCTATACTGCTAGTGAGTTCCTCAATTTGGACAGGTAAATCATCCAGAGTTACTTTTCCCTGTCGGACTTTCATTGCTCCATTAACCACTGGGTTTCCAGCTGTACCGGTTAAATTGAGTTCGAGATCCATTTTTCCCATAACCTCTGATAAGCCATCTTTCCAAAACAGCCTTACTATGTTAAGATCGGTATTATCCATTATTATTTGGAAATCCAGTGGAATTTCCAGGTTACTTATATCTGTTCTCATCTCCTGTTTTCCCCTGGAACTAAGGACACTTAGAGGTAGGTTGCCTCTTGCCTGTATTTGATACACATTTTCAAGAGCAATCTCTAATCTTCTTATCTCTATTTCATTCGTTTCGCTATCCCAGCGTATGTCGGTTTGCAGGTCCTCAAATTGAAATTCACGGAAATAACCTTTTTTGATCTGAGCAGTCATAGAAACTTGTGGGTCATCAATGGATCCTGACAAGGAACCCTCAATATTCATAATACCTCTCATGGTCTCATCAATTTGAGCCAAACTCGTCAATATGTTCATATCCAACTGTTCAGCCAGAAAATTGATATCCAGAACCCGGGCAGTACTTATACTTCCTTCTGCTTTAAAGTGGCCTTCAGTTTGCATTAAGCTAAAATCAGAAACAGTAAAACCCTGTTCATTTCTAATAATTACCGATTCCAGCTTAGAGGGGGGATTATTTTGCTGTTGTTGAGGTATAAGCTGGGCAGATAAGGTAATTTGTTGTTGAGAGAAATCTCCGTTTAAATTAGCTTTCCCGGTTACCTGGGATGGTAAAAATATCTTGTAATAACTGTCATAAGGATAGAAATGTTCAATCATATCATCAAGATCTTGATGTGAAAAGTTTATTACTAGAGAAAATGGATTATCTTTTCCTATTTTGGCTTGACCCTCTGCCATCAGCTTCATTGTCTCATTTTGCAGAGTAAAATTTTGAATTTCTAAAGAATAGACATAACCAATCCAACTGAGTAATTCATTTAGATTACCATTTCCCTTTTCAGTTAAGATGTCCTCTTCCGGTTGTAAGTTAAAATCAATTTGACCCTGACCTAACACGTAGTCAACATAGGTGATTTGATCTAATTGGAAAATTCCCTGAGCAGTCAGTTTTGGCCAGATACCCTGAATATAACCACTACCGGCTACTTGACCGGACAAAGGAAGAGTGTCAGTGATTGTTTGGATAAAAGGATCAATATTGATGGTATGGAGCTGATAAGATAAGTCTATTTCAGGTGAGCTGGATGCATGAAAATTAATTTCCCCTTTTCCCGTTAATTTAGTATCTTGATTTGTTAAGGTGATTATTTCTAATAATATAGTATCTTTTTGATAAGTTAATTCACCTGTAAGTTCACCGAGTGAATAATCCCGAATAGATAATTCTTGCAGGTGGAATTCAGCATTGGTCTCAGCTTGTTCTAAGGTACCGTAAAAACTTCCTTCAATATCTGCTCTTCCTGCAATTTGCATCTCTAACCCTAAAGAAATGACAAATTCTGTTAACTCAGGCAATTGAAGACCAAAATCCATCGTAAAGTGAACAAATTCATCAAGATTGATTTCACCATCAATAGAACCATGGTTTTGACCGGATTCCAATTCGCATTCCTCAATAGATAAAAGTGTACCCGGGAAATTTAAGACTGCCTTGATTTTGCCCTGTAACGGTTCAGACAGAGAGATATCTTTCATTTTTATAGAATTTGCCATAAAATTTCCCTCAATATCTAGCATAGAACTGTCTTGTTCTTGACTTTGTATTTGAAAATAACTATCTATATTGCCTGATGAATTCTCAAGAAAAGAAAGTTGACTGAATAAAGGGTGTTGCAGGGAGAAGTCTTCTGTCTTTAGAGAGAACTGGTAAAAAGGAACATCACCAGACCAGTCAAATAGGCCGCTGATGATTAAAGAAGACCTTGGATCATAAGACTCAAGGGAATGGATAATCAGTTCATCTTGATGCAGCAAGAAAGAGCAAGTATTTTTTTGAAAAGGAGTGTCTTCAATGGTGATTTCAGGGGAGGAGGCTTCACCATCAATCTGAAAATCCTCAGGATGTCCTTCAATATTAATGGTTAGGTCAACTTCTCCTTGCAGGGAAAAATCAGTATAATCAGGAATAAAGAGGGATGTATCATCTTTTAGATAAGATAGATTGACTCTCTCACTTTCTATATCAAGGTTAAAATAGACCTTGGGTTCAACCAGAACAAGACCTCGTAGGTGGACATTTCTGTCATGGTAAAGGCCGGTTATTTCAGCAACGGATATCTCTGGTTTTGTGAATTTTACAGAACCGCTGATTTGATTGAAAGGGATTTGGTGCAAGAAGTGTGGTTTTGCATCAACTTGTTGCAAAGTTGCATTCCCCTTCCAAAAAATCTCTGTAGGATGTAATTCGGGAGAAAAGCTTACATTAAGATCTAGATCAAATTGTCCCTGACTTACCTCAAATTGTTCAGCCACCTCAAGATAATATTGAAAGTGAGTGATATCCGCATTTTCCAGATGGAAATCTAAAGAATATTCAGGCTGATTTATCAATAACTGGCCTTGCAAAGCTAATAAAGTATTATCCTGTTCCTGTTTACCCTGAAAATCGAATGCTATTTTTGGTAATTGAGATAGATCAAAATAACCGTTAATATCTCTTGCTCGAGTAGTTAGATATTCCTGATTATAGTTATAGATCAGCTCATCATGAAAAATAAGGTTACTATTCTGGAAATAAATACGTTGAATAATAATATTTTGCTGGATTTTCTCCGGTTCCAATTGTAGTTTTTTGATAAAATCAAATTCCCCGGTTGATTCTCTTGTTACGCTGGCAGAAGCCTGATAAAAAATAATATCCCGAATATCCAGTTGCCATTCTTTCCAATGAAAAAGGGAGAAAAAGAGATTAAATTTAGCTTCAGCTTGTTCTGCCTGAAATAGAATATTGTCTTCTTCGGAATAGCCATTTTCATAAATTATGAATTGAGTTAGCTGTAAGGATCGAAAAGAAATAGAGTCTACTGTCCCAATTTCTATTCTTTTCCCCAGGCTATTTTTCAGCTGTGAGAGAAGAACAGATTTCACATTTGCTCGGAAATTTTCACTATTGATATATACATAGAATATTCCTGAAAGAACCAGTAAGATTATTACCGGTAGGACAAACCAATAAACCAATCTCTTTTTCTGCTTAGAATCAAACAAAATTTCTTTTCCTTTTTTGAAAGTCTATTTTATAAAAATCCCTTCAATATAAGAAAATAATCATAATTAGGGATTTTTAATAGAAGCTTAGTGTTATTTAAAATATTATAGCACATCATTATTTTTTTTCTAAGAAAACAAAACAGAAGGTTCATTAATTATTAAATCCTTGACATTCATGGTAAAATTATAAAAAAATAATATAAAAGCAAAGCGTGGGAGAATAAGTACATAATGCAATGAGTACAGAAAGTCGTTATTGATGAGAAACGGCCTCATAGGTGTACTAAATGGACCCACAAGCTTCAGACTGAAAAAAGTATCTTATTTTGATTAGGTCCTGACGGTGTTTCCCTCCGTGAAAGGGGGAAGGGTATCGGTATCACATTATACCTGTACCTTCATAAGTGGAAACAGACGGCTAAAGTAAAGGTCTGTTTCAACGAGAGTGGCAACACGAAAAATATACCTTTCGCCTCTTGGTGGAAGGTTTTTTTGTTTTGTCCACTCATCCGAGCCTGAAAGAGTAGATTGCATCTTGTTTTTTGTTTCTAGGTATCCAAGGCAATCTAAAAAAGGGTGGCACCACGAAAGACTTTTCGTCCCTTTAGAAGATGTGGGACGAAAAGTCTTTTTTATTATATAGAGATAGCAGAAAAAAATAACATTTTCTTAATAGAGAGGAGGAGATTGAATCATGTATGATGCAATCAAGAAGAGACGTTGGCCCCCGGCAGGGGGTGCAAATGTTTATAAAATAGAATGAAATAAATATAACAATGTAAAAGAGTAAAAGAGTAAAAGAATAAGAAAGGAATGAAGAAATGGAACAGGTAAAATATATTTTAGATGAAAAAGAAATACCACAGTACTGGTACAATATTCTGGCTGATTTGCCTGAGCCGCTACCTACAGTGTTACATCCGGGAACGAAAAAACCGATACAACCGGAAGATTTGGCACCCTTGTTTCCGATGGAGCTAATTAAACAGGAAATGAGTACAGAAAGATATATCGAAATCCCGGATGAAGTAAGAGATATTTATCGTCTCTGGAGGCCGACAACGCTTTTTCGTGCCAGGCAACTGGAAAAGGCACTCAAGACTCCTGCCAGGATCTATTACAAATATGAGGGTACCAGCCCACCAGGAAGTCATAAGCCCAATACGGCTGTTGCCCAGGCTTATTACAATAAAAAGGAAGGGATCAATCGCATTGCTACAGAGACCGGTGCCGGTCAGTGGGGAAGTGCGTTGGCTTTTGCAGGTGCCTGTTTTGATATTGAAATTAAGGTTTACATGGTTCGTATAAGTTATGATCAAAAACCTTACCGACGGGTTATGATGCAGGTATGGGGTGCTAATTGTATTCCTAGTCCTTCCATGGAAACAAAAACTGGCAGGGATATTTTAGCTAAAGACCCCGATTGTACTGGTAGTTTGGGATTGGCCATCAGTGAAGCGGCGGAAGAAGCAATGAGCCGGGATGATACTCATTATTCACTGGGCAGTGTGCTCAATCATGTTTTATTACATCAAACGGTTATCGGCCAGGAAAGCAAAAAAATGCTGGAAAAGATTGATGAATATCCCGATATTATTATTGGTTGTGTAGGTGGCGGTTCAAATTTTGCCGGGATGTTCCTACCCTTTGTTAAAGATAAGATCGACGGTATACATCCCGATTTGAGAATTATCAATGTGGAGCCAGCTAGTTGCCCAACTTTAACTAGAGGTCCTTATAAGTATGATTTCGGTGATGAAGCAGGAATGGCACCTATATTGAAAATGTATACCTTAGGTCACGGGTTTATTCCACCACCGGTTCATGCTGGAGGACTACGTTACCACGGTATGGCACCGATTATCTGTCATTTGTTAAATTTGGGATTGGTGGAAGCCCGAGCGGAACACCAGCTGGGAACCTTCCAGGCTGGGGTTGATTTTGCCAGAAGTGAAGGTATTATCAGTGCTCCGGAGTCAGACCATGCTATTCGAGCTACCATTGATGAAGCGATTAAATGTAGGGAATCGGGAGAAGCCAAGACCATTCTTCTTGCCTTAAGTGGACATGGGCATGTTGATATGGCTGCTTACCAGGCATACTTTGAGGGTAAGTTGGAAGATTACCCATACCCAAAGGAAAAAATTGATGCTGCCCTGAAAGATTTACCTGAAATATCAGTAAAATAAATAATATAGGGATAGATTCGCTTGTTCATTATGATGGTCAAATTAAAAATATAGATGATGATATGAAATGAATAGTGAATATCAATATGATGAGTTAGCACAATTAGTGTATATTTCAATTCAATAGCATAATATTGGAAATAATGATAAGGTTAATTGATTAAATCAGTTAAAAAATGATAAGTTTGGTATATAATTTGAATTGATAAAAAAGTTAGAAAAGACAGACTAATTGTGCTACCTCAAATTTTTATTTTATAGGGTACAAAAATAATTTGACAATAAAGATTATAAGTGTTAACATCACCGTTAATAAATAATAATAACCACAAAAAAAATTATCAGTAATAATCATTTATAGATAGTACTTGGTAATATAATAAGAATTAGATGCCTACCGTTTTGATGGATGATATGATTATAGCTAATATTTTTAAATAAATCTTGCTCTTTCTAAGATTATGGACAATGTTAGTATTCTGCATATTTTACCTTATTCTAAATCCTTACAGAGAAATTTTGAGTAACTATAATTTTATTGAAGAGGGGGGTGAGATAAAGAAAGAACTTTAATTACTTGTTATTACTATAATAATAATAACGATTTATGGGAGGTATAAAGGATATGTTATTAAATAGAATTAAATTAACTTCTGTGATACTCTGCACAATGATTTTGCTTTTCTGTTTATCTTCAGCGGTTTTAGGTGAACAATATGAGTATAAAT
>CAYSAA010000203.1:0-8698 GCA_964428905.1 uncultured Atribacterota bacterium | reverse complement strand
TTGTGTTTATTGTCAGAGAAATTGGGAAATTACCGGGCCGATGATGCCGGAGGGGATGCCCAGCAAGGAATCATTAGATAGGGCTTTGCAATGGTTTGGCAAGCATTCTGCTATGACCGATGTATTGGTAACTGGCGGTGATCCATTTGCTTTAAGTGATAAACGCATTGAATATATTATGAATAAATTTAATCAAATGGAATATATTATTAACGTTAGATGGGGTAGTCGAGTTTTGGTAACACTTCCTCAAAGAATAACGGAAAAATTGGCAGACATATTAGCCAGTTATATCGAACCGGGCAAAAGAAATATTTGTGTGGTCACCCATATTGAAAGTGCGTCTGAGATTACCCCGGAGTTAGCTGAGGCCGTTACTAAATTAAGAAAAAGGGGAATCTATGTTTATAATCAACAGGTCTTTACTCTGGAAACCAGTCGTAGGTTTCAGACTGTATCAACTAGAATTAATATGAAAAAAGCTGGTGTTGATCCCTATTATACCTTCTATCCAAAGGGAAAGGCCGAACATAAGGATTATTTAATTCCGGTAGCACGTCTTTGGCAAGAACGTAAAGAAGAAGCCCGCCTTATACCTGGTATCTTTCGGACTGATGAGCCGGTATTCAATGTACCTCGCCTGGGCAAAAATCATGTGAGAGCCGGTCAGGATAGGGAGTTAATCGCTATCACCGAGGATGGAAGAAGGGTTTACCTGTGGCATCCCTGGGAAAAGGGAATTGCACCTGTAGAACCTTATGTCTATCAGGATATCTCCATCTATGACTACTTAATAGAACTGAAAGACCGTGGAGAGGATATTGAAGAATATCAGACGATTTGGTACTATTATTAATATTATTTGCTTAAATATAATAACTAGCCTATCGAAAAGGAAAAAGAGATAGGAGGTGATACGAAAAATTCAAACAGAAGAGCTGATTTTAGTTTTATATACAAATTAAAAAAATAATTATAGGAGGAAAAAGATGAGAAAATTAATAGGCATTTTGTTAACAACCTTGCTAATGATGTCAATTTTTGCGGGATTCAGTCTGGCACAGACCTATATTACGTTTGGCACAGGTAGCCCGGGAGGAACATATTATCCTCTGGGTGGTGCCATGGCTGATTTATGGACTAGATTGCTTGATGTTGATGCAACTGCAGAATCGACGGCCGCGTCGGTTGAGAATTGTCGATTGACTGGAAGCAATGAAGTTCAACTTGGGATGGCGATGGGTGATGTCGCTTTTAAAGCCTATCATGGTCAGGTACAGTTTGAAAATGACAAACAACCTATTTATGCATTATTTTCCATGTATCCCGCACCCCAGCATTTTATCAGTATCGATCCTGAAATCAAATCTGTACGGGATTTAGCAGGGAAAAAAGTGTCTGTGGATGCCCCCGGAAGCGGATGCGAAACAATGGCCAGATTGATTATAGAAGCAGCTGGTATGTCCTATGATGATATGCAGGTAAGTTATTACTCCCAACCGGAAGCTGCTCAGGCTATGAAGGATAGGAATATTGATGCACTTTTCTGGAATTTTTCTTACCCGGGTTCGGCAGTTCAGGAAGTAACTGCAGTACGGGATGTATATTTTGTGCCAATCGATGAAGATATTATTGAAAAATTGACCGCTGAATACGGATACTACATTGCAGGGGTGATTCCTGCCGGAACCTATAAGGGACAAGATGAAGATGTCCCAACCATTCAAGTTGGTAATGATGTTGTGATCAATGCTGAGATTGATGAAGAAACTGCTTACCAATTAACGAAAACATTATTTGAGAATGCCGAGGAATTACATAATGTACATCCATCTGCCAAACTGTTACTACCAGAAAATGGTGTAAAAACGGCCATTCCTTTGCACCCGGGAGCTAAAAAATACTTTATAGAGTTAGGATTGGGAGAATTTTGCAAATAAAGATAAATTGGGTAAGAGTCAGGGAAATCTCGATTTCCCTGACTCTTATTTTTTTATTCATTTTTTTATTTTTTTTAGTAGGCAAGGGAATAAGTTCCTGTCCCCAGGAAGTACAATATTTTCTGGAAGTTATTCACCGAAATAATCAGACAAGCCTGTTGGTGTTTGAGGTGTATCCTGAAGAGTATTTTTACCTGGAATATACTAATTCCCGTGATTTGAATCCCGTGATCGATGTTTTTCAGGTAGCAGAAGAAGGCTATTTCTATCTATTGGAGGAAAGATATCCCTGGTATGGGGTAGGGCAAGAATATCATCAGTCAAAAGAGATTTATTTTAAAGACGGAATGGTCATTGTAAAGCTAAACAAAAAGATAAAGAGATTGCCGTTAAGAGTTGCCTATACAGTTGAACAAATATTAAAGGTTAAAAATCAAGAATATTTATTAAGTAACCTTGCTGAAAGCGGAGAACCAATTGATATTCTGATTACTGTTCAAGGAGGTGAGGGGAAAAATGAATAAAAAAGGAATAGATGGGGAGCAGAAAAAAGAGAAACCACGGTCAGAAGGTACGCTCAATGAGAATAATAAAACTGTAGAAACAGTTGAGGAAATCGAATCAAAGGCAAAGAGAAGCTTGCAGGGATATTGGGCGGTTCCGATTTTAGCAGCATCTTTAGGTTTGTTTCTATTTCATATGTATACAGGTTGGTTTGGAGCATACTTTAGTCTGATTCAACGTTCTATTCATTTTATGTTTATTCTTATCATGACTTTTTCTTTATTTGCCCGGTCGGAACACATTAGAAAGGATAGAATCCAATGGTATGATTTTTTTTTAATCGGCTTGGCCATCGTTCTTTGTATTTATATTCTACTTAATATCCATGAATTGGTCTGGCGAGCCGGAAACCCGAACCAAATCGATGTTATTTTGGGAATTATCCTTATTCTAATTACTTTAGAAGCAACCCGTAGAGCCGTAGGTACACCTTTAATGTTTGTGGCTATGTTTTTCCTGCTTTACGCCCTGGTGCTTGGTCCTTATATGCCCGGTAGATTTTCCCACGGGACTTTTTCTATAAATCGAGTTTCCTATTATTTGTATTTAACAGATGCCGGAATTTTCGGGACACCGTTGGGCGTATCGGCTAATTTTGTCTATTTGTTTATTCTCTTTGGAGCTATTTTAAATAAGACAGGTGCTGGTAAGTTTTTTATTGATTTTGCAACAGCAATAACAGGTTATACCAGAGGAGGACCAGCCAAGGCCGCAGTTGTTTCCAGCGGAATGATGGGCACTATTTCGGGTAGTTCAACTGCTAACACGGTTACAACCGGTAGTTTTACGATTCCCTTAATGAAAAATATAGGATATAGTCCCATCTTTGCCGGGGCCGTTGAACCAGTAGCTTCAACCGGTGGACAAATCATGCCTCCCATCATGGGTGCAGCGGCTTTCATTATGGCTGAATTTCTGGGAGTTCCGTATATCGAAGTAGCTAAAGCTGCAATATTGCCGGCTGTTTTCTACTACTTAGCCCTTTTTATGGCGGTTGATTTCAGGGCTGCCAAAATTGGATTGGTGGGGCTTTCCAGGGAACAGTTGCCCAGTTTAGTTAAAACGTTAAAAATTGGATGGATATTACTGGCTCCCATATTTATTCTGATTTATTTGTTAATTAATGGCTACTCCCCTCAAAAATCAGTGGTTGCTAGTATTGTCGTTTTGTTGGGTATTAGCATGTTCAATGCCAAAACGAGAATGACACCCAGAAAGTTAGTTGAGGCAATAACCGATGCGGGAATGGCAGCTACAACCGTTGCTGTTGCCTGTGCAGCGGCCGGTATTATTGTAGGAATTACCACCATGTCAGGATTGGGCTTGAAATTTACCGGCATCGTTTTTAATCTATCCAGAGGTATTTTACCCATTGCTTTGTTTTTGGCTTCCATATCCTCACTGGTTCTGGGGATGGGAGTACCCACCACTGCGAATTATGTCATCATGGCTACCTTGATTGCGCCGGCCTTGATTAGACTTATGGCAGAAAATTCACCATTGATTCTTCCCCATCTCTTTGTTTTCTATTATGGAATTCTGGCTGATATCACCCCGCCGGTCATGCTGGCTGTCTTTGCCGGGGCAGCTATTGCCAGGGCTCCTGCTTTAAAAGTCGGTGTAGAAGCAATGAAGTTAGCCTTGCCGGGATACATACTTCCCTTTATGTTTATCTTTCACCCGGAGATTATCGCCTGGAATTTTATGCCAGATTTAAATGTAGGGAGGCTGATATACGGTATCTTAATGGCTTTGGGTATGTCATTAGGTTTTGCCGGAGCAACGCAGGGTTATTTTTTAAGAAAAACTACTTTTATGGAAAGGATACTCCTTTTTATCGGTGCATTCTGTGTCATACCATCTCAACTATTTATTAATTTGATAGGAATTGGCCTTATTGGGATTACACTTATGTTACAAATAATGATTAAACCAAAGGAGGTGCAGGTATAAAAGTGGCAAGATAAAATTGACAAATTTTAGAGATGTGGTATGCTATGAATGGTTAATCCATTAGTCAATTAGTCCAATACTTTTTAAATAAGGTTGTGTAATGGATATTCAGATTGACAAGAATAGTAGAATACCTCTATATCTTCAAATCGAAGAAAATCTGAAAAATTTACTAAAAGAAGGTCAGCTAAAAAAAGGATCACAGTTACCTACCGAAAGAGAGCTGTCGGTAAAACTTAATGTGAGTCGGAATACAGTTAGTATGGCCTATAAAGAACTTTCCCAGGGAAAAATTATCTCTTCTAAGCCTGGGAAAGGAACTTTTATTATTGCAGACGGATATCAACCGAAATCTTTATTCCTTAAACAAGACAATTCTTCACTGGTTAAGTATATTGATTTAGCCATAAAAAAAGCCTTAGAGTTGAATCTACAGGTGGAAGATTTTGTATATCTTTTTAATCAGCGCTTAGAGAAAAAAAGACATTTACTCCATAATATCAGCATTGCATTTATCGAGTGTAATCAAGAGCAATTGTATTATTTTTCAAAAAAATTGGAATTGGGTACCGGAATTCACATTATCCCCATATTAATTGATGAGATGTATCATCAACCTGAAGAATTTATAGCTAAAATAAAATCAATAGATTTAATTGTAACAACCTTTTTTCATCTTCAGGAAGTGCAACAATTTTTAAAAAATGAAGACAAGCAAATTATTGCCATTGCTCTTGACCCACAGATAGAAACAATGGTTAACATTGCCCGGGCGACTTCTCCCGAGATAAGAATTGGCTTAGTTTGCCTGACCCCCAAATTTGCAGAACGTGTTTTCAAATCCATTAAACATGCTGGTATTAAATATAGAAGCATCACTTATACCACGACACATGATAGTAAAAAATTGCAAGAATTTATTACAAAACGTGATATCCTCATTGTGTCTCCGGGAAGAAGGAAAGATGTCCAGAAATTAATTACCAAAGAAACTCCATTAATCGAGTTTATGTATATACCCGATAAGGGATCTATTGATACCTTAAAGAAAACAATTTTTGATATTAGAAAGAGAGAGGTGAGATAATGGTGCAACAAAATGATAATATGAAGTTCTACCAGAATGAAGAAACTAAGATCATTGTGAATGAAAAATGGTGTAAAGCGTGTGGAATTTGTATTCACTACTGCCCTAAAAAAGTTCTGGTGGCAAATGAAAAGGGTTGTCCTGTTGCAGAAAAAATTGATGATTGTATCCAGTGTATGTTATGTGAATTGCGCTGTCCGGATTTTGCCATCAGGGTGGAAAATAGGAAAAAAGTTGGTGCCTATAATATGAAAGACGGAAGTTTGGAGGATTAAACATGAGTGATGAAAAGCAAAGAATAAAAATTTTACAGGGCAATGAAGCCTGTGTGGAAGGGGCTCTTTTGGCTGGTGTCCACTTTTTTGCTGGTTATCCGATTACTCCTGCTTCGGAAATTGCGGAGGGGATGGCTCGGAAACTGCCTGTAATTGGTGGAAAGTTTATGCAAATGGAAGATGAAATTGCCAGTATGGCGGCGGTAATAGGTGCTTCATTGACCGGACTAAAGGTGATGACAGCGAGTTCGGGTCCAGGGATTTGTTTGAAACAGGAAAATATTGGTTTTGCTGCAATTGCTGAAATTCCATGTATCATCGTGAATGCGCAACGAGGTGGTCCCAGTACCGGGTTACCGACTAAACCTTCCCAGGGTGATGTCATGCAGGCACGTTGGGGGACCCATGGAGATCATCCCATGATTGCACTTGCCCCCTCTGATGTGAGCGAAATATTGGAAATGACCGTAAAAGCTGTCAATTTTAGCGAGAAATACCGTACTCCTGTCATGTTATTATTAGATGAAGTGATTGCCCATATGCGTGAAAAAGTGAATATTCCTTCCAGGGAAGAATTGGAAATTATAGATAGAAAAAAGACTGATGTAAAAAAAGAGGAATTTCTACCTTTTAAGGCAGACGAAGATATGGTGCCTCCAATGGCTGATTTTGGTAGCGGCTATCGATATCACGTAACCGGCTTGGTTCATAATGAAAAAGGTTACCCTACTTCTGATGCTGAAGAGATTGATAAATTTTTAAGAAGGCTTTCGAATAAGGTGGAATTGCATAAAAAAGATATTATCCTTAAAAAAGAATATTCTTTGGATGATGCTAAGATAGCAATAGTAGCCTACGGTTCTGTTGCCAGGGCAGCACAAAGAACTGTTAAATTAGCCAGAGAAAAGGGGATTAAAGCTGGATTGCTGAAATTAATAACCCTTTGGCCTTTCGATGATGATTCCATTTACCAGCTGGCAGAGCAGGTAGAGATGATTATGGTACCTGAAATGAATCTTGGTCAAATGGTCAGAGAAGTTCAGAGGGCAGCACAGGGCAAGTGTCGTGTTATTCCCTATGGGCGTGTTGATGGTGATCTGATTAATCCGTTAGAAATTCTTGAAAAAGTTGAGGAGGAAACGAACAAATGAAGAATGTTGTTGAACAATATATTCGAAAAGAGATGTTTCCTCACATCTGGTGTCCGGGATGTGGCAATGGTATTGTTTTAACTGCCTTGATCCGGGCAATTCATAGTCTGGGCTGGAAAAAAGATGAAATAGTAATGGTTTCCGGAATTGGTTGTTCCAGCAGGATTACCGGTTATGTTGATTTTAATACTATGAATACCACACACGGAAGGGCATTAGCCTTTGCAACTGGCATTAAAATGGCTAATCCAAAATTAAAGGTAATAACGGTAATGGGAGATGGAGATTGTGCAGCAATCGGGGGGAATCACTTTATCCATGCCGCGCGCCGTAATATTGATATTACGGCAATCATTATTAATAATATGATTTATGGAATGACCGGAGGACAATATTCCCCGATGACCCCCACCGGTAAATATGGTACAACGGCACCTTATGGAAATATTGACCAAAATTTTGATATTTCTGCTTTAGCTGCTAGTGCAGGTGCTTCCTATGTGGCGAGAAGTAATATTTATAACGTAAATCAGGGAATTCAATTAATAAAAAAAGCCTTAAGTAAAAAAGGTTTTTCTGTAGTTGAAATGATTTCTGATTGTCCCATATCTTATGGAAGAATGAATCAACTGAGAACACCTGTTAAAATGATGGATTGGATAAAAAGTATATCAGTGTCCAAAAAAGCATGGGAGAAATTATCTGCGGGAGAAAAGAAAGATAAGATTCCCATGGGTGAATTTTTGGATATTAACATACCGGAATATACTGAGAGCTATCAGGAAATTTGTGCTATTGCTCAACGAGGAGGGGGAAATGAATAAAGAAAGAGAAGAAGTTTGTTTAAGCGGATCTGGTGGGCAGGGGTTGATTTTGGCTGGTAGAATTTTGGCAGAAGCTGCCGGAATTTATGATGGTTTTGAAGTAGTTCAAACGCAATCCTATGGCCCGGAAGCTAGAGGAGGGGCCAGCAGATCAGAGGTAATTATTAGTGAAGAAAAAATTGATTATCCGAAAGTGATAAAAGCAGATATATTGTTAGCTTTAACTCAACAAGCTTGTGATAAATATGTGCAAAATTTAAGCGAAGAAGGAATTTTGCTGATAGACTCAACGAATGTTTTAAAAATGCCTTCCTTTTCTGGCAAGATTTATCAATATCCTATCACAGAGGATGCCATCAAAGTACTTGGTAACCAATTAGTGACTAATATTATATCCCTGGGGATTATCGTACAGTTAACAAATGTTGTTTCCAAAGATGCATTGAAGAAGGCACTTCTTGCCAGAATTCCTGCAAGAATAAGGGACTTGAATGTAAAGGCATTAGAATATGGCCTTAAAATTGGTGAGAAAATATAATAGTAAAAAATAATCGTAACAAATTTTATAAGAAGGGATAAATTTACAATGAAGGTATTAGTAGTAAACAGCGGAAGTTCTTCCATTAAATATAGTCTTTTTGATATGACTGATGAGTCAGTATTGGCAAAAGGATTGGTGGAAAGAATTGGAATCAAGGGTTCTTTGATTCATCATTATCCAACCGGAAAGGTTAAGATGAAAAAGGAATTCGATATTCCGGATCATCGTAAGGGAATAAAATTAGTGATAGATGCTTTGTTAGATGAAGGTCATGGGGTTATAAAGGAAATATCCGAGATATCTGCAGTGGGACATCGTGTTGTCCATGGTGGTGAAAAATATTCTGGTTCAGTTTTATTGAAT
>CAYSAA010000202.1:0-3445 GCA_964428905.1 uncultured Atribacterota bacterium | reverse complement strand
GTTACTGGGGGAGCTCCGTGCTGAGAAAAAGCATTTTGCTTTGACCCCTTAACCTGACCTAGGTAATTCTAGCGGAGGGAAGTAATCTATAATACATGGTTCGAACCTTAAGCCATTACCTTAGTTTAGGTGATGGTATTTTTTTGGAGGTGAATATGGCTAAAATTACACTCGGTTTACAGGTATTACCTTATGTTCCGGAGGAAAAATTGTACCAGGTTATAGATAAGGTAATTGATTACATTGCTTCCTGTGGTATTAGGTATGAAGTTGGTCCTATGGAAACAACTCTGGAAGGAGAGCTGGATGATTTGCTTGTGATTGTGAAGAAAGCCCAGGAAATTTGTATTGAACAGGGAGCATCAAGGGTGATATCCCTGGTAAAGATTGACTATAAAAAGACAGGTGTGACCATTGACGAAAAAGTGGGAAAATATAAGAGATAAATCGATTCCGGTAATGTTTATCATTTTTGTTCTTATCTTATGGCAGTTCATCGTAGACCAGGAATTCATTGCCCGTTATATTCTGCCATCACCATGGGATGTAATGAGGGTATGTATTATTATCTTGCCGAAGATAACAAATCATATTTATACTACTTTACAAGAGGCATTAACTGGCTTGTTGATTGCCATTAGTTTATCTATTGTACTAGCCGTACTAATGGATAATTTTATCATTGTCAGGAAAGCATTACAACCTTTGCTGGTTGTTTCGCAAACCATTCCCATTATGGTATTGGCTCCCCTGTTTGCGATGTGGTTTGGGTTTGGTGTTTTACCCAAGGTGATGGTGGTAATTCTGGTCTGCTTTTTTCCTATTGTAATCAGTCTTTTGGAAGGGTTAAACTCTCTAGATCAGGATCTGTTTAATTTAATGAAATCAATGAAGGCTAACCGCTGGCAGATTTTTTATCTGGCCAAATTTCCCGCATCACTGGGAAGTTTTTTTTCCGGTCTCAAAATCGCGGCAACTTACAGTATTATCGGTGCGGTCATTGGTGAATGGATGGGTGGTAAATCTGGGCTGGGTGTGTATATGACCCGGGTGAGACAATCCTTTGCCTTGGATAAGGTATTTGCCACTATTTTAATCATTGTAATATTAAGTATGATATTGTTTAAAACAATAGAATTAATTCAATTTTTAGTGATGCCTTGGAGAAGGGCTATGAGATAAAATAAATTAATAAGGAAGTGAGTACTATGTTAATCAAAAATAAAAAAAATATCCTGATTATTTTTTTGACTATTTTACTATTCTCCCTTTTAACCATAGCAATTCATGCTCGGGAAGAGCAGACTTTACGGGAAATTACAGTATTATTGGATTGGGTTCCCAATACCAATCATACCGGAATGTATGTCGCAATTGAAAAAGGATTTTACCAAGAGGAAGGATTGGAAGTCAATATAATTCAACCTTCTGAGGGTGGTCCTGCCGGACTGATTGCTGCCGGTCAGGGAGAATTCGGGATTAGCTATCAGGAACAGGTTACTTATGCTCGAACCTCTGGAGAGCCTTTGCCGGTAGTGGCGATTGCCGCCATCATTCAGCACAATACGTCAGGTTTTGCTTCTCCAAAGGAAAAAGGAATTGAGCGTCCCCGTGATTTTGAAGGGAAAAAATATGGTGGTTGGGGTTCTCCGGTTGAAGAAGCCATGATCAGGGCATTAATGGAAAATGACCAGGCTGATTTCAACGAAACTGAAATGGTAACCATTGGTGCTATTGATTTTTTTGCCGCAGTGCAGGAATATGTTGACTACACCTGGATTTATTATGGTTGGGATGGAGTGGCCGCAGAATTGAAGAATTTTCCCCTTAATTTTATCTTACTGCAGGATTATGCCACTGAATTGGATTTTTACACTCCGGTAATTATTGCCCGGGAACAATTATTGGAGCGAGAGCCTGAATTAGTACGAAAATTTATTCGGGCTACAAAAGAAGGTTATCAATACAGTATAGAGAATCCCGAATCAGCAGCACAGTATTTATTAAAACATGCTCCGGAGATTAACCAAGAAATTGCCATTGCCAGTCAAAAATATTTAGCCCAGCAATATCAGGCAGATGCTCCTTACTGGGGTGTAATGGAGACTAAGCGCTGGGAGGATTATGCCAGTTGGATGTATGAGCGAGAGTTGATTGACAGAATGCTGGATGTAGAAGCATCTTTCAGTAATGAATTCTTACCAGTGGAGGAGAAATAGAATCAATTTAGAGGTTGACCATTTTAAACAGAATTATGAAGGAATGCCTATTATCGATGATGTTTCTTTTCATCTGGATAAAAATGAATTCGTAACACTTATTGGTCCCAGTGGTTGCGGAAAAAGTACTATTTTCAATATGATTTCCGGGATTGTCCCTATTGATGAGGGAAAGGTCTTTATTGACGGACAGGATTGTACCGGAGAACCTGGTCATGTCAGCTATATGTACCAGAAAGATTTGTTATTGCCCTGGAAAAAGGTGATTGATAATACGGCACTTCCTTTATTTATTAAAGGTGTACAGGTTGGGGAAGCTAGAAAAAAAGTGATTCCCTATCTAAAATTATTTGGACTGGAAGGTTTTGAATATAAATACCCCTTTCAGCTGTCTGGTGGTATGCGTCAGAGAGCAGCCTTGTTAAGAACCTATATGTTTTCCAGAGATATTCTGCTTTTGGATGAACCATTTGGTGGCTTGGATTCTATTACTCGTTCTAAAATGCAGAGTTGGTTATTGCAGGTGATTGAAAAAATAAAAGCCTCGGTCTTATTTATTACCCATGACATTGAGGAAGCCATTTATCTTTCTGATCGTATTTATGTTCTTACTGAAAGACCTGCCCAAATCAAAGAAGAAGTTCCCATTGCTTTACCCAGACCCAGGGAAAGAGAGATTGTTACCTCTGCCCAATTTAATCGAATTAAAAAACATGTTTTAGCCAATTTATCCTGAAAGGAGAGAAAATTGACAATATTTGACCAAGAAGCAATAAATTATGATAAATGGTATGAGACCAGAATAGGGCAACACGCTGACCAAGTGGAAACGGATTGTGCCTTCCATCTTTTTCAGATTGAACCCGGTATGCGAATCCTAGATGTTGGTTGTGGGACGGGAAATTTTAGTGTAAAGCTAGCCCGTAAGGGAGCATCAATTACTGGCATTGATATTTCTGAGCAGATGCTTGCTATTGCCCGTAAGAGGGCTTTGAAGGAAAAAGTGAATATTCAATTTAAACTAATGGACAGTCAGAATATACAGTTCCCTGATCATTTCTTTGACGGTGTTTTGTCCATGGCTACCATTGAATTTATTCCTGACCCCCAGAAAATGATAGCAGAAATGTTTCGGGTATGTAAAAAAGGTGGACCTATTCTGGTGGGAACCATTAATCGGGCAAGTGATTGGGGACAATTGTATCAAGATCCGGAATTTCAGAAAA
>CAYSAA010000201.1:0-1738 GCA_964428905.1 uncultured Atribacterota bacterium | reverse complement strand
TTTAATGATTGGTTTACTTACGCCGCCTTTTGGCACTGTTCTCTTTGTTTTGAGTAGTGTAGCAAAAGTGCCTGTAGAGAGAGTAGCTCAAAATACAGCCATATTCCTTGTTCCATTGGTTGCTGTACTGATACTAATCGTCCTGTTTCCCCAACTTACGCTCTTTTTACCAAATCTAATATTTGGTAATTAGAGTAAAAATATTTTCTATTCATTTTTATATTTATTCCTATTGGATTGAACAATCTATTTATTCATTACCGGCAGATTTTTAATACCTTCTAGCAGTACTCGCATGGCAATACAGTCATCCTCGTTGTATTGCAGGATACGTTCTTTGATCTCTTGTTTTCTTTTTTCCAGCCAGCGGTGATACCATTCAATGGATTCAGCTCCGGAAGGGCTTTCATCTCGCCATCGGAAACCCAGATATTTAGCCAGGTCTTTTATCGAGTAACTATAAGTAGGCCATTCGGTGTACTTTCTGACAATATCACTGTAAAGGTCAATAACCAGCGGTGAACGAAAAAAAGATTCCAATTCAGAGGGTGTTATAATCTCGGGATATTTCTGGCCTAGCTTTTTCCAGATAGTTTTTTCATAAGGAGAATAATAATAAACAGTACAGGGAAAATGTTGTTTGATATAATGCCAGGCATCAATAAAACCCCTTTCTTCTTCCTTTTCATTGGCCTTATTGGCAAAAAAGGGAATATATTTTTCGGTTGACGAATCCCGGTAATGTCGTTCTACAAAACCGTGCAGGTAACAGAAATCATGCATGGGATCCGTTTCCACGTCAAAAAATAACTCGGTATCGGTTTGGGGGAATTCAATCTTACTTTTAGCATAGGCATGTTTATCAATTTTTGCTAATAATTTAGCCCGATCGTGGTATTTATTCAGGGTATCGATACCAATTCCCGGGAAAATGGTCTTTTTACCGAATATAAATTCTGATAAAGGTGTTTTGGCAAAATCGGTGAATTTTTTTATCTGGTGGTGTAGGATATCTCTTTTCTTCCGGCCAAGTTCAGGAATGAGGGTTAAATCTTTTACCAAAATTAGATACCTCAGACAATGGGACCTCCAGTGACACAATTTACAGGCACTGCAATGTGCCGGTGTGGTAATGATCTTTTGTTTTATGATTTGTTGAACATCCGATAAAGCCTGTTGATAGGCTTCCCACCAGGATTCATGATTGCGTTTTCCCCTGGGTTGCTCCAGATCATAGGTAATTTCTTTTCCGTGAATGTCATGGATAAAAGGTGTCTTTAACCTGGAATAGTTTAATTGTTCCAGAATATCGGTATATAACCCTAGTTGGGTAGCATAGTGTACTTTAGGTTTTCCTTCTGACAAATCATTTTCACCTTCCAGGCCGGATCCACTTTTTATATCTCCGGCAATATAGCCATCGTCTTTTTTTAACAATAAATCTGGTTCACCGACCAGATCATCGGTACTGAGCCGTCCACTATAAATCACAGGGAGGCCTGCATCCAGGGCTCTTCGGGTCCTGCTCTCTTTTTCCAATCCACCGAAGGAACTTAAGTCCAGAAAAGGCTGTTTCATCTCAGCTATGACTTGTTTTTCAAAATCAACTCCTCTTTCCCAGAGTAATTTCATAAAGGCTGTTTCCGGGTCTCTCCTGGCAGGGTCTTCAAATAAGTCCAGGTATAAGCGATGAGGACATTGAATATAATTATAGAGCATATCAGCAGAAATTTTCTGT
>CAYSAA010000200.1:0-2652 GCA_964428905.1 uncultured Atribacterota bacterium | reverse complement strand
TTTTATATCACTAATACTTGGTAAATAAATGGGATTATTACAAAAGAGGTTAAGAATGAATCATAACCATATAAAAAGAGTTTATTTAACTAAAATATTTTCTCTATTTTTAATTTTATTAATTTGTTTGACTATAAATAACATTGGGTTATTAAATGTTTTTGCAAAGAAATATGATATCTCTGATCTTGTATTTGATAATAGCCATTTTGTGGAGATTGATGGGATTCATTTGCATTATCGCCTCTGGCAGCCAATAGAAAGCAGTGATTGTGGAAATGTTTTATTAGTACATGGATTAGGTGGTTCCACATTTAGCTGGCGTAATGTAGTTGATTTTCTTGTTAAAGAGGGGTATTCGGTTGTTGCGGTTGACTTGCCAGGATTTGGATTAAGCCAGCGTAAACCAGCTGTCAGTCAAAGCAATGAGAATCGTGCTAATCTCATATGGGGATTAATTGAGAATATAGAATTAGATGGTAGTTGGCATCTAATAGGTCATTCTCTCGGAGGTGGTGTAGTGGCTACGATGGGGCTGCAAAAGCCCATAGAGGTTGCAACAATTACCCTGGTTGCAGGCTTAATTGATAATAGAAACAGAAGTATCTTTTCTTTGTTTTCTAAGTTTAGATTTTTTAGAATTGTTACTGCAAAATTTATAGACCGGTTTTTCCTGTCTAGAAAGAGAATTAAATCATTTTTAACATCAGCTTATGGACGAAAGCCAACTACAGAAGAATTAGAGGCTTATTACAAACCACTACAATTAGAGTATACTTATTTAACATTGAGTAATCTGTTTAAAAGGTATTCTTCTGATGAGGATTTATCAGAAAAATTAAATGAAATAAGAGTTCCTGTTTTAGGTTTATGGGGGAGTGATGATGATTGGGTGCCTGTAAGTAAAGGTGAACAAATTATCAAAGAAATAACTAATGCCAGATTAATAGTGATTGAAGGGGCTAAGCATTGTCCCATGGAAACGCACTCTGAAATTTTTAATCGGTATCTTCTCAATTTTCTTGAGAAGGACAGTTAGAAAAAAGTTATCTTTCATATTTATCATTTATTGAAGAATGTATTAATAATGGAAAAATATAAAAGAAAAATTTTTGGTATAATGATTGATAATTAATATATTTAAGGAGGTTTCAAATGGAAGCATACGAAAGTATTAAGACAAGACATAGTGTCCGTGCATTCAGATCGGAACCAGTTAGTAGAGATGTTTTACAAAAAATAGTAGATGTAGCCAGAAATAGTCCTTCGTATACAAATACCCAGCCTTGGGAAATGGTAGTTGTTAGCGGTGAAAAAAAGAATGAACTCAGCCAAGGGTTATTGAAATTGGCAGCAGGGAATACAACAACTAAACCTGATATGCCCTTACCCACTAATTGGCCACCTGAACTGGAAGCAAGAAC
Organism: uncultured Atribacterota bacterium; assembly: GCA_964428905.1. Taxonomy (GTDB): domain Bacteria; phylum Atribacterota; class Phoenicimicrobiia; order Phoenicimicrobiales; family Stramentimicrobiaceae; genus CAYSAA01. The sequence goes on along the minus strand of CAYSAA010000200.1, from coordinate 1,228 downwards.
CAGGGAACACGGGGCACGAAGACTCAATATACTTGGAATAGAAAGAACTGATAAAATCCAAAGGGAAAAACTTAGGTTGATGAACTTTGAATTTTATGGTGCACCATGTGCTGTTTTTCTCTTTATGGATGAATCCTTGGGAGAATGGTCTTTATTTGATATGGGTTTATTTACCCAAAATCTAATATTAACTGCACATAGTATGGGTATTGGCAGCTGTATTCAGGCTTCGGTCACTGAATATGCATCAGAAATTAAAAAAATTCTTAATATTCAAGAAAATTGGAAATTGATTGCTTGTATATCAATGGGTTATCCTGACTTGGAGGCAAAATTAAATAAATACCGTAGCGTTAAGAAAGAACCGGAAGATTTTCTGCACTGGTATGAATGAGCATTATCTGAAGTTAAAACATTAGTTATTTATAGTGTAGTCATTAGAGAAGTTTAAAGATATCAAAGAGACTGTAAATTGTAAAAGATGATTTATTTGATAATGTAACAAAGAAGAAAGGTAGAATAGATGGGTAAATATAATTTTGACAAAGTTATTTCACGAAAGGGTACCTACAGTGCTAAATGGCAAGGGTATGAGAGAAAGTTTCCAGACTATAATGTAGAAAATGCTTTATGTATGTGGGTAGCAGATATGGATTTTCTCTGTCCCAGAGAGGTGATATCAGCTATCAAGGATAGGGCAGAGCATGGTATTTATGGTTATACCTCAGAAGATGCCGTAGATGCCTTTAAAAAGGCAGCTTCTGGTTGGTATAAAAGACATTACCAATTGGATACAGATATCGATTCGATGATTTTCATCGGTGGAGTTGTGCCCTCGGTCAATGTGGCTATCCAGGAGTTTACAGAAGAAGGAGATGGTGTGATAGTACAGCAGCCTGTTTATTACCCTTTTAATGAAGCAATAAGAGATTGCGGAAGGACTATTAGAATTAATCAACTGATTGAGAAAGATGGTTATTATCAAATAGATTTTGAAAGCCTGGAAAAATTGGCAAAGGAAGAAAGAACTAACCTTATGATTTTATGCAGCCCTCATAATCCAGTTGGACGAGTTTGGAATAGAGAAGAATTATTGCGTTTAGGGGAGATTTGCTGTGAAAATGGTGTGTTAATACTCTCTGATGAAATTCATGCCGATTTTATTATGAATGGGAATAAATTTATTTCTATGGGGACTTTGTCTAACAATATCACTGATAACCTAATT
>CAYSAA010000199.1:0-40374 GCA_964428905.1 uncultured Atribacterota bacterium | reverse complement strand
GCGCATTTAGATGAATTTCCGGCTTGGTTAGACGGTACATTGGTTAATTACTTGAAAAAGAATGGGATAGACAGTCTTTATTCTCATCAGGCCAGTGCCTTGCAAGCGATTAACGAAGGCAAAAATGTAGTTGTAGTAACACCTACCGCTTCAGGGAAAACACTCTGTTATAATCTGCCGGTTCTGAATACTATGATAAAGGAATCGGAAAGCAGGGCAATTTATCTTTTCCCCACCAAAGCCTTATCCCAGGACCAGTTGGGAGAGCTTTATCGGATGGTAGAGGCATTGGATCAGGAGGTGAAGACTTTTACCTATGATGGTGATACCCCTGTTTCTGCCAGATCCGCTATCCGCAAGCAGGGACATATTGTGGTAACCAATCCTGATATGCTGCATACCGGTATATTGCCCCATCATACCAAGTGGCATCAGTTATTTCAAAATCTGAAGTATATTGTGATAGATGAAATCCATATTTATAGAGGAGTTTTTGGCAGTCACATGGCCAATGTAATCCGCCGTTTGAAGCGGATTTGTGAATTCTATGGTTCAAAACCGCAATTCATTTGTTGTTCTGCTACCATAGCCAATCCGCTGGAATTTTCTGAAAAGATTGTAGAGGAAAAATTTACATTGATTAATAATAACGGGGCACCCAGAGGTGAAAAATATTTTTTATTCTATAATCCGCCGGTGGTGAACAGACAACTTGGTATTCGCAAAAGCCTGATTAAAGAAACAGCCAGATTGGTGAGTAAGTTTTTAAGTTATGATGTTCAGACCATTGTTTTTGCCCGAAGCCGTTTGACTACCGAACTATTAACCAGCTATCTAAAGGATTTTCTGGTTAAGATTGGACATGATAGAGAGCTGGTTAGGGGTTATCGCGGAGGTTATTTGCCAAATTTGCGCAGGGAAATTGAAAAAGGACTCAAAGAGGGCAAGATCAAAGGTGTCGTTAGCACCAATGCCTTGGAATTGGGTGTGGATATCGGACAGCTGGATGCCTGTTTTATTGCCGGTTATCCCGGGACGATTTCCAGTACCTGGCAACAGGCCGGGCGGGCTGGCAGACGTGCGCATTCCTCCGTGGCTGTTATGGTTGCCTCCAGTGTGCCACTGGACCAGTATATTATTAATGCCCCAGATTACTTTTTTAAGGAAACGCCGGAAAGTGCGGTAATTGATCCCAATAATCTAAGCATATTAATCAGTCATATCAAATGTGCTGCCTTTGAGTTGCCCTTTGTGCAGGAAGAAAAATTTGGTTCTGAAGAGTTAGAAGAGATATTGCAATTTCTAGAAGATAAAAAAATCATTCATTTTACACAGAATAAGTGGCACTGGATGAGTGAAGCCTATCCTGCCGATGAAATCAGTTTACGTAGTGCCTCCACAGACAATTTTGCCATTATTGATATAGAGGCAAGACAAAATAAGGTTATCGGGGAAGTGGATCGTGAAAGTGTGCCCACTACCATTCACGAAGGTGCTATTTATATTCATGAGGGAGAGCAATATACCATTACCAGATTGGACTATGATGATTATAAGGCCTATGCCAAAAAGGTAGATGTTAATTATTACACCGATGCCCAGCTAGAAAGTCACATCAAAGTTCTGGATGTCTTTGATGGACAGGATGAAGAAAACGTCAAGCACCAACATGGTGAAATAGCTATTACTACCATTTCCACCATGTATAAAAAGGTAAAGTTTTATACCCATGAAAATTTAGGCTACGGAAAAATCAATTTACCTGCTGAGGATATGCATACTACTGCCTATTGGTTGGTTTTATCAGAAGCAATGCATAACCGTCTTGGTGAAAAGATACAACCAGGATTTACGTTTGACCTGGGAGGAGGATTGTTAGCCTTATCTAACGTAATGGTAAACGTGGCTCCTTTATTCATTATGTGTGATCCCAAAGATATTCGGGCTGTAGCCCAAATTCGCTCTCCTTTTACCGATTTGCCTACACTATTTATATATGATAATTATCCGGGTGGGGTTGGTTTTAGTGAGAAAATTTATGAACTTCGTGCTAAAATTTTAAAGGCAGCTAGGGGTTTAATTGAAAATTGTGGCTGTGATAAAGGTTGTCCATCCTGTGTGGGGCCAATTAATCAGGTTGGTAATCATGGTAAACAAAGTGCACTTCTAATCCTGAAGGAGGCTATCCGTTGATATGAATTTAAAGGATCGTCTGGAGAAGATCGAAAGTTTAAGAAAAAAAGTCCAACAAATCAGTCATACCCATCAGGAGAAAAGCTTTCAATTCCCAAAGGACAGGAAGACTATTTCTTCTATTTCAGACATTGTTGCCGGGAATATAATTAATACCCCTCATGGATCTTGTTTTTATGGCGAAAAAGTATTTCCCCTGGATACTGCTCTGGGCGATTATTCTTTAGGGGAGGTTGCCCACTATTTTCCCGGGGAATTAGATTTCTGGATTCCTAAATCTAACGGAGTAACAGAAAATATTAAACTGAGTCAAACTCTTTTTTTTGACACAGAAACGACCGGGTTGGCGGGAGGTGCCGGAACCTATATTTTTTTATTAGGCTTGGGCTTTTTCAGCAAAGATTCTTTCTGTGTCAGACAATATTTTATGGCTGATTATCATGAAGAGGAGGCTTTGCTATGGGCGGTTAACCAGTTGTTTGCTCAAGATTTCAAATTACTGGTTTCCTATAACGGAAAATGCTATGATTTTCCATTAATGCAGACCCGTTTTATTATGGCACGCCTTCCGTTGCGATTACCTGATCCCTATCACCTGGATTTGTTATTTCCTACACGTCGTTTATGGAAGAGAAGATTGCAGGACTGTTCCCTATCTAATATTGAGAGAAAAATATTAAATATTAACCGGGAGGAAGATATACCCGGCTATCTTATTCCCCACGTCTATTTTCGCTATTTACAGGACAGAGATGCCCGTCCGTTAAAGCCGGTTTTTCAACATAATTTACAGGATATCGTTTCATTGGTTTTTCTGACCACCAAAATCGGCCAGATGCTGCGTGATCCTCTTCATATGGGAAAGCATGGTATTGATCTTTGCAGTATCGGAAAGATCTTGGAAGGAAATAAGGATTATGAACATAGCAGTCGATGCTATGAAGAGGCATTAAATTATAATCTGACAGATGAGGAATCATTGGAGGTATTAAGATTATGTGCCTTTGCCTATAAGAGACAGGGCAAATGGAAACAGGCAGAGGCAGCCTGGCGGGATATTATTACCCTTAGCAATGAATTTGTCAGTTATCCCTATGAGGAACTGGCCAAGTATTATGAACACCGGTTGAAGGATTATTCGAAAGCACGCATTGTGGCGGAAGAAGCCCTTTTACAATTGGATAAAAAAGATTTAGACCCCGAAAGTAAAGGGAAATGGCAGCAACAATTACATCATCGGTTAGAACGAATCAAACGTAAACAGGAAATGTCTAAATCCAAACTTCAGTGGTGAAAAAAAGTAAAATATAACAAAGTAGTTTTTAAAAAACTCAGATGGTCTGAGCTAAGAGAAAGAGCAAGAAATGGAGAATGTTAAAAAGAGTTATACTATCAAGGACTGGCCGGAAGACGAACGTCCCCGGGAGAGATTATTGCATCATGGAGTTAAGTATCTAACAGATGCCGAATTGCTGGCAATTATTCTGGTTAATGGTTATTCAGGAAAAACATCGGTGGAGTTGGCAAAAAGTTTATTAGCCCAATTTGGCAGCCTGAGAAAATTGATGAATGCCTCCTATTCAGAAATAGAAGGTATGAACGGTATCGGAAAGGCAAAATATGCTCAAATTAAGGCAGCTTTAGAGATGGGAATTCGCTTATCCGGAGAGAAACTGCTTCCCGGTAAAAAAATCCACAAAGCTCAGGATGTGGTGAATTATTATTATGCCGAGATGCAGGATAGAAAGAAGGAATTGTTTCATATTATTCTACTGGATATACGCTATAAGATTATTCGGGATGTCCTTATTTCCATGGGGAGTTTAACTGAAACGACCGTTCATCCACGTGAAGTGCTGAAAGAGGTAATAAAGGAATCAGCAGCAGCCGTTATCTTTCTTCATAACCATCCCAGTGGTAATCCTCAGCCCAGTCAGCAGGATATTGATTTAACCAACAGATTATGTGAATCCTGCCAGATGATGGGAGTGAAGGTTCTTGATCATATTATTATTGGAGAAAAACGTTTTTATAGTTTTGCCCAGATGGGGCAAATAAATGATAAATAATATTTAAAATATTAAAAAGTAAGAGAGTTACGATGAAAAAGATTGACTTGAAGTATTGTACAAAATGCGGTCATAAACTGGAAAAGAGAGTGATTGAAAAAAAAGAACGAATGTACTGCCGGTATTGTGACACAATCTATTATGATAATCCCATACCGGTTGTGGCATTGGTAGGCAGAAATGAAAACGGGCAACTACTCTTAGTAAAGCGGAAAGTAGAACCAAAGAAGGGTTTCTGGGCTTTACCGGGAGGATTTATGGATAGCGGAGAATCATCCATTCAGGCTGTTTTGAGAGAAATGGAAGAGGAGACAGGTTTAAGAGGAAATGTCGAGCGGTTGATTGATATATATAATCATGAAAGTAAGATGTATGGATATGTTATTATCATTATCTATGAAGTGACTATTATCGGGGGTGAATTAAAGGCTGGAGACGATGCAGAGTGTGCTGATTTCTTTGATATCGATAAAATTCCTCATCTGGCTTTTAATTTTCATGAGGTAGCTGTTAAGCAAATCATAGAATATTCATGATAAGAATATAGAAATAAAAAAAATAATAAGAGAAGGGGTAAAAACGAATGAAAGAAGTCAGATTTTTTAAGAAAGATGATTTAAAAGTAAAGCAGGTATTAAAAAGTTCGCAATTAAGAGCAGTAGCCAATGACCATGTGATGATGACTTTATTTGATTTTGGTCCGGATGATCCGGTTATGCCGAATCACCATCATCCTCATGAGCAAATCAGTTACATCTTAAAAGGTTCAGTCAAAATGGTGGCCGGTGGAAAAAGCCAGATGCTAAAAGCAGGGCAGGGAGCAGTCATACCGCCGGATGTTGAACATGAAGTAACTGCTTTAGAAAAAGATAGCCAGGTACTGGATATCTTTTACCCATTGAGAGAAGATTATCTTTCCTGATAGGAGAAAAAATAAGGAAGTTCTCATGAAAGTATTAGCTGTTGATTATGATGGGGTGATTGTTGATAGTGTTATGGATTCTCTTTTTGTCAGCCATAATGCCTATTTAAGGTTGCTGGGAAGTGCCAACAGGCAAAAATTTGGTGGCCAACTATTTACCTTTCAAAACTGGCCAATAATTCAGCAAAAATATAGTAAGGAGATTCAATATTACCGTTCTCTCAGACCGTATATTCGGGGAGCTACTGATTATGGCTTAATTCAAAAATTAATGGAGGAAGGAAAACACATTCAGAGTCAGCGTGAATTCGATCAACATAGGGAAACAGTTCAGTTTGACTTTAAAAAATTTGATGATGCCTTTTATCAAGAACGCAAAAGGTTGCAGCAGGAAAATTTTAAAGGTTGGCTTAGTTTGGAACCACCCTATAAAGAGGTCATTCGGTGTATTCATCAATTTGTTCAAGAAGGAATGAAGGTGATGATTGCTACTTCCAACCGTCGGGAGTATATTGCCAGAGCATTCCAGCCTTTGTATCATGACGTTCCTATTGAGCCAGAGGATATTCTTGATAATCGGTTTGGGGAAGATAAATCAAGTCAAATGCACCATATTTGCGATAAGTATGGCGTTGATTATCAGGATATTTACTTTGTTGATGATCAATTAGCTCATCTGGAGCAGACACGTGATTTAGGTATCCACGTTTTTTTAGCCGGTTGGAGTTATGCTACCGGAAAGCAAAAAAAGGATGCCCGAGCCCAAGGGATTCCTGTTATGGAAAGAGAAGAGGAATTTTACCCCAAAATAAAAGAATATGTAATAAGAAAATAAGTGGAGGAAGAGTTTATGAAAGTTACAGATTATCGAGAAGTGCCCTTAGAGGCAGTAGAGATGGAAGATGCAAAAGATGTAAAAGTAAGGTGGCTCATTTCTGATAAGGATAATGCGAAAAATTTTGCCATGAGACTTTTTGAAGTAGAACCGGGAGGTTACACGCCTTATCATACTCATGACTGGGAGCATGAAGTATTTGTCCTGGAAGGTGAGGGAGAGGTTAAAATAGAAGAACAGATCCATACCTTTAAAAAGGATACCGTTATTTTCGTTGAACCCAATCAAAAACATGGCTTTACAAATACCGGAAACAGTTTATTAAAATTCCTTTGCCTGATTCCTTATAAATAAGTATTATATGAGAAAAAATAATAGCATGACTCGATAACGGAGTTTACTATGAAAGTATTGGCAGTTGATTTTGATGGAGTTATCAGTGACAGTGCGCTCAAATCTTTATTTGTTAGCCATAATGCCTATTGCCGTCATTTTGGATCAGAGGTTAAAAAAAATTTTGGCGGAAAATTGTTTACTTTTCAAAATTGGGAGTGGATGAAAAGGGAATATAGCCGGGAAATGGAAAAGTACCGGCGGATTCGTTCCTATATTGAGCTTTCCGGTGATTTTTTTGTTATGATTAAAATTATTGAAGAACAAATTGAAGTACGTCATCAGGATGATTTTAGAAAAATCCGCAATCAGATGGATTTTGACTACAGTTTTTTTCATGAACTGTTTTTTCAGGAAAAAGAGAGATGGCAAAAGAAAGATTTTAGAAAATGGTTTTCCCTGTCTCCTGTTTTCAAGGATGTAGTAGCCGCAATTAAACAATTCCTGGAAGAAGGCAAAAAGGTAGTTATTGCTACCTCGAATCTGGGTAAGGCAATCCATCCTGCTTTTCATCCGGATTACCTGGGTTTTCATATTGACTTTAAAGATATCTTTGATAAGAATTATGGAAAAAACAAGTCAGATCATATGAAAGCGATTGCCTCACAATACGAAGTGAGCTTTAAAGATATCTATTTTATTGATGACCAGTTAAGTTACCTGGAAGAGACCCAGTTGTTGGGAGTGAATGTTTTTATGGCCGGATGGGGTTATTGTACTGAAGAACATCAAAGAATTGCCCGGGAAAAAGGTATAACCGTGATTGAAAAAGAAAAAGATTTTTATTCTGTTAGAAAAAATCTTTAGGTTAAATTTTATATTCATAGTTAAAAAAGAATGTTTTGTTGAATATGTTTAGAGGAGGTAAATGCATATGTATTCTGATTTAAATCCCGGCAAAAGAGTCTTGATGGGACCCGGTCCCAGTGATGTTCATCCCCGGGTATTAAAAGCAATGTCAACACCTCTTGTGGGTCATCTTGATCCGGATTTCCTGGTTATTATGAATGAAACCAGAGAGATGCTAAAAGAGGTATTTCAGACGAAGAATGAATTAACCATTGCCCTGTCCGGTACTGGAAGTGCCGGTATGGAAGCCTCTCTGGTGAACCTTTTGGAGCCGGGTGATAAAGCAGTGGTCTGTATTAACGGTTTATTTGCCGAAAGAATGGCCGATATTGTAAAACGATGCGGAGCTGAACCGCTTATTATCCAGGCAGAGTGGGGAAATATTGTTGAACCGGAAGAGGTAAAGAAAACTTTGGAAAAGGCCGATAAGGTTAAATTATTAGCTATTGTTCATGCCGAAACCTCAACCGGAGTCAGACAGCCGTTGGAAGAAATATCCCGGTTGACAAAAGAAGTCGGCGCATTATTTGTAGTTGATGCAGTAACTTCCCTGGCCGGTATCCCGATAGAAACAGATAAATGGAACATAGATGCCATCTATAGCGGCACCCAGAAATGTCTGAGCTGTCCCCCTGGATTAGCCCCAGTTTCCTTTAGTGAAACAGCCATTCAATCCATTACTCAGAGAACTAGTCCCATCCGTAGCTGGTACCTGGATATGCAGATGTTGCAGAGCTACTGGGGTAAGGAACGTTTTTATCATCATACCGCACCGATTAATATGGTCTATGCCTTAAGGGAAGCCTTGCGGTTGGTCTTGGAAGAGGGATTAGAAGAACGATTCCGCAGGCATCAATTACATTCCAAAGCGCTGGTAGCAGGATTGGAAGCAATGGGGTTAGAGATGATAGCTCCCCCCGAATATCGTCTGCCGGAATTAAATTCAGTATATATTCCCGAAGAAATTGATGATGTAACCATGAGAAAAGCCCTGTTAAATGAATACGGAATTGAAATCGGGGGAGGACTTGGTAAATTCAAAGGCAAAGCCTGGCGTATTGGTCTGATGGGTTATTCCTGCTCCCGGGATAATGTCATGTTGTTCTTATCAGCACTGGAAAATATATTGCAAACCCAGGGATATAGCGTATCCGAACATGGAATTTTAGCCGCAAATGAAATATACCAAAATGAAGCAGGACCATAGATCAATCGATGGTTGTTATTAAAAATGAAGCACTCATTAATATTCAGTAGATAAAAAAGAGGGAATATTTATAATCCCTCTTTTTTATCTAAGTGTGTCTGGCATGAATCATTTTGTCAGCTGATAGAAAAGCCACGAGAATATATGAATTCAGGTAACAACTAACGGGTTAGTAATAAAACAGATACTTTTATTTTACCTTCACTAATTCACCTTCAGTTTTCGCTACCACTACAGCACAGGCAGCATCTCCAGTCACATTACAAGAAGTTCGAGCCATATCCAATATTCGATCAACTCCTGCAATTAAAGCCACTCCTTCCAGAGGTAATCCCACCGAACTAAGTACCATAGTTAACATGACCAGACCTGCACCCGGGACACCGGCTGTTCCCACTGACGCTAATAAAGCAGTTAAAAGTACTGTTATTTGTCCGCCTAATCCGAGATGAATACCGTACGCCTGGGCCACAAATAGGGCACAAACGCCTTGATAGAGGGCAGTACCGTCCATATTAATCGTTGCGCCTAAAGGTTGTACAAAACTGGAAATAGTATTTGAAACACCTAAATTGTCCTGGGCTAATCGCATAGAAACGGGAAGGGTTCCTGAACTACTACAGGTGGTAAAGGCTAATAATGATGCCCCACTAAAGCCTTTGAAAAATTGTACTGGACTCATCTTGCCAATGATTGAGACCATTCCTGAATACACTAATAGTTCGTGAATGATAACTCCTAGATAAACAGCGAAGATTAATTTAGCAAAAGGTATTAATACAGTTAAACCATGGGTACCAACTGTAACCGCAATAAGCGCAAATACACCGTAAGGGGCAAACTCCATGACTATACCGGTCAGTTTGTACATTGTCTCAGCAAATCCTTTAAAGAATGTTAAAACTGACCCCCCTAATTCTCCTGCTTTAGTCATGGCATAGCCAAAGAATAGGGCAAAGACTATTACTTGAAGTACAGTACCCTGTGCCGCTGCCCCAGCAGGATTGCTTGGTATTAGGTTTACAATAGTATCAGCTATTGAGGGGGTTTCGGCTGCCTCTTGAGTAGCACCTTCCAATACTAAATTCATACCAGCGCCGGGTTGAATTAAATTACCAAGCACTAAACCAATAATGATGGCAAAAGCAGTGGTTATTAAGTAATAAGCAATAGTCTTACCAGCTACTCTTCCCAGTTTTTTGGGATCAGCAATACTGGCTACTCCAACTACCAAACTTGAAAAGATTAAAGGAACAACAAGCATTGACAACAGACGGAGAAAAATAGTGCCAACTGGTCTAATCCATTCTATCCCGGGACCCCATATTGCTCCTAAAATCACTCCCAGAACAAATCCAATTAGAATTTTCTGAAACAGTTTCATTTTAATTGCCTCCATTTAAAATAAAAACAATAAAATAACCAGAAAAATTTCACCAACCTTTCTTACCAATTTCTTTTTTAGGCTATATGATAACTTCCTTTATGATTTAAATTTCCCTATCATCTCCTTACTTTTTATTTTTTACTCCAGGTCGACTGATCTATCACTAAAAATGGATAGTCATAAGGAAAGCTAATTGTTGTTGGTTTCAGCATAACCAAGCTATTCGATAACAAAGTCAATGGTTTGCTCTACTGTTTTTTGGCTGAACACATCTTTTAGAACAAGTTGAAACTGATATTCGCCTTTCGGAAAAGGTGTATCTTGAGTAATGGTATTGGTAATAAACACCTCATTGTTAGGAGCATGGGAGATAAGATGATAATCCAGAAAATCTTTTTGCCCCCAGAGAATGTTCCCCTCCTTATCCAGGATATAAATATCTTCTTTGATATGAATTTCATATAACCCTTGTTCAATGACTTTAACGGTATAGTTTTTTGGTTCAGTATAAATCAGAAATGTTTCTCCCTGGGCAAAATAACCGTCTTGCCGTGTCTGGTACATACCAAATCCTGTTGCTTCATCTTCCGTGAATTGCAGGTTTTTCAACTCTAATTTTGCCTTTTCACGAAGTAACAATATGGCTTTCTCCAGAGAATCTATAGCCATATTATAATTTTGCTGTTGCAGATATTCCAGCGATTGTTCGATGAGAATTGTATCCTGGGCAACGATAGTGGTGGGCATGATAGATAACAGGCCAATGATAAGAGCAAGGAATAACCATATATTTATTTTTTTCATTTTTTTTATCTTCTCCTTTACCTAAGTTTTTTTAGGGCATACGGGCTTTGGTAACAGGCCAGAATATGATAGAAGCCCTGCCAATGATATTATTTTGGGGAACAAATCCCCAGAACCGGCTGTCACTGCTATTGGTGCGATTGTCACCTAAGACAAAATAAGAATTTTCCGGTACCATAATCTCTGGCATTGTTTCAAAAGATCGATGTTCTATATAATCTTCCTCCAGTTTCTCACCATTAAGATAGACGATTCCTTCCACAATTTTTATTTTGTCTCCTTCCACGGCAATCACTCTTTTAATATAGTTATGATTCTCGTCAATGGGAGGTTTAAAAATAACAATATCACCGTGTTTCGGTTCAGTCAAACGATAAACAATCTTATTACAAATGAGCCTTTCTCTATTAAAAAGGGTATCCTCCATAGAAGCCCCTTTCACTACAGTAACTTGTCCGATAAAGGTGATAATAATAAAGGCAATGATACCTGCACTTACCACCGTTTCGATTAGTTCACGCCACATTGATTTTACCTTTTTTTCATTTTTTTTATCAAAAACTTCATTCTTACTTTTTCTCATTGATTTCCTCTCTGCCATATATATTTATAAACTATCTTTATCAAAATTATAACATATTTCTCGTATTTGCAATCAACTAAAATTTATTTTACCAAAAAAAACAAACAGGTTATAATAAAATAATACTTTTTATAATGTTGCTTATTATAAGGATGATGGAGGAATAAAGCAATTCAAACGATTATTTTTGATCTTGATGATACCTTAATACAAACTTCTAAAATATACAATCAAGCTAGGAATGAATTTTCAGCAGTAATGTCAGAATTGGGATATGCGGCAAGTGAGGTACTGGAAAAACTTGATGAAATTGATATCGGTCACATTTTCCAGCAGGGTTTTGCCAAGGAACGTTATCCTTTCAGCCTTATTAAGACTTATCATTATTATAGTGAAAAAGGTGGTAAAGAAATTGATTTAAAAATAGAGAAAAAAATCTCGAATATTGGCTGGAAAGTATTTCGACAAATACCGGAACTAGTGGAAGGGGCCGATGGGGTATTAAAAGATCTCAAGAATCGCTATTTTTTAATTCTGGCAACTCTGGGAGATCCGGAAGTACAACACAAAAAGATATTTCACTCAGGATTGAAATCTTACTTTTCAGCTATTTATGTTCTGAGCTACAAAAATGACCGGGAATATTTACAGATTATAGAAGAACACAATCTGAAGAAAGAACAAACCTGGCTTATTGGAAACAGTGTTCGTTCCGATTTAAATCCGGGTTTAAGGTTGGGTCTAAACTGTATTTTGATACCTGCCACAACCTGGAAGTTTGAAGAAGAGAAACCAATCTCTAATAGATATGTAAAATTGGATTATTTAACTGAAATCATGAATTACCTGTAAGGAAAGGACAGACAATATCTTATGGTATCTGATCTTTTAAGATTCCGATACTATAAGATAATTTTTTTAAAAAGAAATAGATTGTAAACAAGATAATCAATAAAAGTATAGTATCAAGTGAAAAAAATTGTATTATTTTTTTTACAGATAGTGGTTACTTTTGGAGTGAAATATGGTGTACTTTTCGGTTGAAAAAAGCAGACGATACTTATCTTCTGTGGAAGTATCTCTTTAGAAGATAGGTCCAGTTATGTGAGGGGTTTCAGGGGAACTTCTTCCCCTGACGATACTATGATATGAAAAAATACCCTACTTATCTTAATTTAAGCGAATCTGAATTTAAGGAACGTATTAAACAGGCTTACCAGTACCTTCAGTCTTGTCAGCTCTGTCCGCATCATTGTGGTGTAAACCGAATTATCGGTCAGAGGGGATTTTGCCGTTCTACGGTACAGGTGCAAATTTCCAGTTATAATGCCCATTTTGGTGAAGAGCCACCCATCTCGGGAATACACGGTTCGGGAACTATATTTTTTACTAACTGTACCTTGCGCTGTGTCTATTGCCAGAATTATCCCATTAGTCAGCTGGGAAACGGCAATTCAATTTCAGTATCAGATTTGTCGAAAATCATGCTCGATTTACAAAAACAGAAATGCCATAATATCAATTTCGTAACGCCGACTCATTTTGTACCCCAAATCATTGAGGCGATAGGGCAGTCCAGGTCATCAGGTTTACATATTCCTCTTGTTTACAATACCAGTGGTTATGAAACTCTGGAAACATTGAAGTTGTTAGAAGGTATTATAGATGTCTATCTACCGGATGCCAAATATGCAGATGATGAGATCGCTGAAAAATATTCACAAGCAGAGAATTACTTTTCTGTGATGAAAAATGCTTTAACGGAGATGCATCGGCAGGTTGGAGATTTAAAAGTAGATCAAAACGGAATTGCTGTTTCCGGATTGATAGTGCGCCATTTGGTATTACCACATAATCTGGCTGGTACTGATAAAGTGTTAAAATGGATTGCCGAAAAACTATCCCAAGAGACCTATATCAGTCTAATGGCACAGTACTTTCCTGCCTATCAGGCATCAACATTTCCCAGACTTTCCCGCAGGATCAATCGGGAAGAATACCGAAAGGCGATCAATATTTTTGATCAATGTGGGTTGATAAATGGCTGGATTCAGAAAAACAGCTTATAGAATGTATCAGGAAGGCAAGGTATTATTATAATGTGTAAAAAAATCAAGATTGGAGCTGAAATCATTCTTTTAGGAGTAGTTGTTATCTGGGGTTATACTTTCCCGGTAATTAAGAATATACTGAATATTATTCCTCCTTTTACTTTCCTAACCTATCGTTTTTTCCTGGCTTTTAGTATCATATATTTACTTTTTAGAAACCACCTAAAGAGAATTGATTTATTAACTATTAGCAAAGGCTTGCTCATAGGCTTTTTTCTTTTTATTGGCTATTTCGGACAAACATTGGGCACTCAATTTACTACTGCGACCAAAACTGCGTTTATTACGGGGATATCTGTTATTTTGGTTCCTATTATTGCCTTTTTCTGGATTCAGGAGAAATTACATCGCAATTCGGTCATTGGTGTGATTCTTGCCATGATTGGTCTGTGGTTAATGAATTCCAACGGAACGCTTTATCATATAAATTTAGGTGATAGCCTTGTTTTCCTGGGGGCTGTTGGATTTGCTCTCTATATTATTGCAGTGGATATTTATACTAAGAAACTTGATTATGTCCAATTGGTTTTTATACAACTGATTACCGTTTTCCTTCTGTCGTTTTTTATGGCAATTTTATATGAAAAAGAAGCTCTGAATTTTTCCTATACCTCTTCTGTTTGGTGGGCAGTTGTTATTAACGGGGTTTTTGCAACTGCGCTTGCTTTTTATTTGCAAAATCGTTTTCAGCAATATTCTACTCCCACTAAAATTGCAATTATATTTTCAGCTGAACCAGTCTTCGGTGCCATTTTTTCCTATCTCTTATTAGGAGAAACAATTGGCATTTTTGGATTACTGGGAGGGATTGCAATTTTTTCAGGAATGTTCATTGCCCAGATAGAGAAAACTGAAAAAATTTAAAGCGTTAGTATTGAAATCATTTTTCCCTGTGCTGTATTTTTTATATTATACCTGTATACTATAATTAAGCTAAGAATAATATACCATGTTATACGGATATTTTCTGTCTTTTTAAAGAAAGAAAAGTTTCCATAAAAATACAGGAAGGAGTAGCAAATTGGTTTTAGAGGTGATTAAAAAAAGAAAAAGTGTCAGAGGTTATCTGGAAAAAGAAATTCCCGATAATGTAACCATAGTATGTCTGATGACCCTGGGGAATCCTGCGGGAGATGAATTTAAAAGTGGTCGAAAACCATTAGGAGATATTATCTGTTATAATGATTATAAAGAGTTAGTTCATTCAGGAAAATTTTCCCTGAATGAACTTAGTGTTTTGTCTTAAAGAAAATTTTAATCAATATCCCATAATTGGTTAAACCGGGAGATAACTTAGCTCCTGCTAAGGATCTCTTTAGAAGATAGGTCCAGTTATGTGAGGGGTTTCAGGGGAACTTCCTCCCCTGACGAATGGTCCTGTTCGTAAAATATAAAATACGAAGGGGGTATTAATGATGCGCACAATGCTTTTAGAACGAACAAAAATCGGTGAGTTTCTAAGTATAGAGGCCAATTCTAATAGCAAAGACATAGACCTTATCATCTATTCAGTGGACGTGGCATCCAACTGTGTATTTCAAAAAGATGAATGGCAAGAGTTTGTAAAAAATGTAAATAAGATCGATCAGGCATATCAGAAACTGGCCAAAAAATAGATGGAGATTCCTAAGAAAGGGTAAATACTCATTTTTCAATACTATTTTTACCGATTATTTATCGATCCCTTGTTAGCAGGGGTTAGAAAAATCATTAAGAATTTAATTGATCCAAACGCTACAGTTGTTGATATTGGCTGCGGAACCGGAGAGTTGGTTTTTTGCTTATCTCGTAAAGTAAAAAAGGTCGTTGGTCTTGATATGAATGAGGAAGTACTCCAATATTCCAGAATGAAGGAGAAAAGGTTACAGATAGAGAATGTTGAATTTATAAGTAAGGATGTAAACGATTCAGGCTTCCTATCCGAAACTCACTTTGATTATGCAGTATTATCCATGGTTTTACATCAATTTAGTTTGGCAGAGGCAAACCAGGTTTTAAATTCAGCCAGGAGGGTCTCAAAATATATTATTATGGCTGATTTTACCCATCCCTTACCAAAAAATGCTATTGGATGGGGTGCAGTCTTGATTGAAAAGAAGGCTGGAGGCCAACATTATCTCAATTTCAAAGAGTACCAGAAACAGGGTGGCTTAAATTATTTTCTGGATTACCATCATTTAGCGATAATGGAAAACCGAATTGGTGGACTTGGTGATATCCGGATTATCAAAGCCTCACCCGGAACTTTTCAAGAAAATAGAACGAGAAAATAGAGCAGGAATAGCAATGATATCGAATATATTAAGCCCCTTTCATCCGGTTATGCAGGCTCTTATTGCCGGGATATTTACCTGGGGAGTAACCGCCCTGGGAGCGTTTACCGTTTTTTTTGTGCAGGAAGTCAATCGAAAATTGCTGGATACCATGCTGGGATTTGCTGCCGGTGTGATGATTGCCGCAAGTTACTGGTCTCTGTTGGCTCCGGCAATTGCTATGGGTGAAGAAGGACCTCTGCCCGGTTGGATCCCGGCTGCTGTTGGTTTTCTGTTAGGTGGTATATGTCTGCGCGGAATTGATGCAATTTTACCGCATCTACATCTGGGTTTACCCATGACGGATGCTGAAGGAGTTCCTACTTCCTGGCAGAGAAGCACCCTGCTTATTCTGGCTGTAACCTTACACAATATCCCGGAAGGCTTGGCGGTAGGTGTGGCTTTCGGAGCAGTAGCTGCCGGACTGCCTGCTTCTACCCTCTCTGCCGCTATTGTCCTGGCCATTGGTATTGGGATACAGAATTTCCCGGAAGGGATGGCTGTTTCTATGCCCTTAAGAAGGGAAGGTATGTCTGCCTTTGGAAGTTTCTGGTATGGACAGCTGTCAGGTATTGTGGAGCCTGTCTCTTGTATCATCGGAGCTTCAGTGGTCTTAATTGCCCGTCCCATACTACCCTATGCACTGGCATTTGCAGCCGGTGCCATGATATTTGTTGTAGTTGAGGAATTAATTCCTGAATCACAACAGGAAGGTCATACCGATCTGGCTACCATGGGAGTTATGCTCGGGTTTACCCTTATGATGATATTAGATGTAGCCCTGGGCTAACACATTATCAGCCTATCACTTTTCTTACCAGTAAAAAATCAAAAAACTTTTTTCTCTTATTATGATTATATTTGATTTATTGTATTAAATAATTATATAATAAATATATAAATAATATATGGAAAATATAATCAAGCGAGGATTTGTTAAAAAGTGAAAAGAAGTGATATTTTCAATGAACTGAAGCGGCGTATTGTCTTCTTCGAATATAAACCAAAACAGGTACTCAATGTAAAAGAGCTTTCCAGGGAATTTGGCGTGAGTGCTATACCGATTAGAGAGGTTTTAATTCGTCTGGAAGAAGAAAAATTGGTTAGTATTATTCCCAATAATGTTGTTTATGTCAGTGATTTGAGTTTTCAGGAGTTAAAGGATGTTTTTGAAGTGCGTCTTTTTTTACTGGGCATGGTAGGGAAACTGGCTGCCAAAAGGGCAAAACCGGAAGAGATTGAAGAGATGAAGTCTTTGGCAGAGAAAATGAAACAGGAAAAAAACAGGAAGCGGATTATCGAGATGGATGCACAGTTTCATGATTTGTTGAACAAATCTACCGGGAATGAAGTGCTGGCAGAAAGCCTGGAAAAATTTAGAAACAGGCTGGGTCGTTTATGGTACCTGGCTGAAAAGGGTGAGAGCTATTCCCTGCAGATTCCTGAAGAAATCAGCAATTTAATTAAAGCATTAGAAGAGAGGGACGGGGAAAAATGCAAGCAGATACTGGAAGAACATGCCATTCATTTTATAGAAAGAATCAAAATTAATCTCTACAACGGGCTACCCGGCTTGATTTAATTGATGGGTTTTTTGTTTGATTTTCTGCTGGTTAAAGAGTTTTAAAAAGGAGGAAATAAGAATGAAAAAGGTACTGGTTATTGGTGCCACCGGACAAATTGGTTCCGAATTAACCATGGCATTACGTCAGAAATACGGTTCAAATCAGGTTATAGCAGGGGGGCACACCAAATCCCCATCTGACCCACTGAGAGATTCAGGGCCTTTTATCGTGGCTGATTGCCTGGATAGTCAATCCATAGCTGACATTATAAAAAAACATCAAATCGATACTATCTATCAACTGGCGGCTTTACTTTCCGCTACGGCAGAAAAAGAGCCCGAGCTAGCTTGGCAGGTGAATATGCAGGGTTTAATAAATATCCTGGATATAGCTCGCTCCTATCAATGTGCCGTTTTTTTCCCCAGTTCTATCGGCGTATTTGGTGCTAGCACTCCCAAAAAGAATACCCCCCAGGAAACGATTCAAAGGCCTTCCACCATTTACGGTATAACCAAATTAGCCGGTGAGTTACTCTGTGATTACTATTATCGTAAATATCAACTTGACGTGCGAGGAGTTCGTTTTCCGGGATTGATTTCCTATGAAACACTACCGGGTGGGGGCACAACCGACTATGCAGTGGAAATATTTTATGAAGCGATTGCCCATCAGCACTATACCAGCTTTTTAAGCGAAAACACCTATCTGGATATGATGTATATGCCTGATGCCATCAAGGCGGCCATCCAAATTATGGAAACCGAACCCAGCCGTTTAGTTCACCGAAATGGCTACAATGTTACAGCTATGAGCTTCTGTCCCCGGGAACTGGCCCAGGAAGTTAAAAAATGGATTCCTGAATTTACTATAACCTATGAGGTTGACCCTGTAAAACAAGCTATTGCCGATTCCTGGCCTGACTGCATGGATGATCAGGTGGCACGTCAGGAATGGGATTGGCAGCCAGAATACGATTTACCAAAAATGACCAAAGATATGATTGAAAAATTGAAAATCAAGTTAGGCATTAATAAGTAGTATTTCAAAATACATTAATCATTTTTATCTCATCATGCATAAAAAAGGGCAGAAAGTTCAGTCATATCTTGTAACTGTAGGTAATAAATAGTTGGTTTCTGTAAAATCGAAAAAATGTGTAATAAGGAGGATTTAAAATAATGAGCCTGGAAAAATTAGAAAATGTACTTCAGGCCACACTGGATAATTTAGAGAGTGAAGGACGATTAAAGGGGAAGGAAATAGTCATTACTGACATCAGAAAAGCAAAAGGTGAAGAAGGTCCACGTTACTTTTTAAAAGGGAAAGAAGGTAAATTATTTATTCGCATGAATTCCAATTCTTACCTGGGAATGTCGTTACGAAAAGAAGTTATTTCCCGGGGGAAAGATGCCACCCGTAAATTTGGAACAGGGCCGGGAGCGGTACGTTTTATCAGCGGTACCTTTCAAATTCACCGTAAACTGGAACAAGAATTGGCACAATTTCATCACCGGGAAGATGCCATTGTTTTCAGTTCAGCTTATGCCACTGTCGTGGGTATTCTGGCTCCGCTAATCTCTCCGGAAACAGTGGTGATCAGCGATGAATTAAACCATAATTGTATTATTAATGCTATCCGCTTGGCACGACCGGCTGATAGAAAAATTTATCGTCACTTAGATATGAAGGAACTGGAAGAACAGATAAAACAAAGTGTTGAACAGGCAAAGCGGCTACTGATTGTAACAGACGGTATTTTCAGCATGCGAGGTGATTATGCGCCCCTGGCAGAAATTTCCTCTATCTCAAAAAAATATCAGGACCATTTTTCTGAAGGGATAGTACTGATTGTGGATGATTCTCATGGTGTGGGGTGTTTTGGCGCCACAGGACGGGGAACAGAAGAATACACCGGGGCAGATGGTGTTGATATTCTGGTAGGAACGCTGGGGAAAGCCTTTGGCATAAACGGAGGATATGCTGTATCCAGCCAGACAGTGATTACCTATCTGCGGGAAAATGCTCCGCTATATATCTATTCCAATCCTATTTGTCCGTCAGAAGCAGCTGAAGCCTGTCAATCATTGGAAATAATGGAAAGTGATGAGGGCCAGTTTATTCTGGATCATTTAAAAAGAATGACCAAACGTTTTGAAACAGGACTCAAAGAACTGGGTTATGAGATCATCGAAAGTGATCACCCCATTGTTCCATTAATGGTCAGAGATACCAAAAAAACCGCAGAATTAGTTAAATTCCTTATTGAGTATGGTATTCTAGCCACTGGTTTGAATTATCCGGTTGTTCCGAAGGGAGATGAAGAAATACGTTTTCAGGTCAATGCAGATCATACACCTCATGATATCGATACCGTACTAGAAGTGCTGAGAAAATGGAAAAAGCATTCCGTATAACGTATACTGTATAGTGTATAACGTGAAATAATGCAGGAAGGACTGTATGCAAAAATGGATAGATGCAATAATGCATGATTGCAGGGATGCGAAATCGATACAGTATACCCGATACTTTTTAATTTTTTGTCTAAAAATTGATAATTTGGGGAACAATTATAATAGCAGAATAATTAAATAACGTAACATAAAAGAATAAATTGATAAAGGCAAACTGTCTGAAAGGACAGGACGCAAAGTCATGGGCCTAAAGTGCATTGAAAAATGCATAATGGTTGCCAGACCACCGGTTTATTTTTTATTTATTTCTATCAGCATGATTTGAGGTAATGAAATGAAAAATGGATTAAAAAGCGAAGAAAAAAGAACTTCATACTCAAAGACGGAAATTGCCGAAAAGTATCAATATCTGGTTGGCAGGATTGCCGAAAAATTTAAGAATGTTTCCAAATCCAGGGAAAATTTAGAGGAAGTAGGATATATCGGGCTCTTAAATGCGGTAAATCTTTATGATAAAAATGTTCACCAAATGGATTTTGAAACCTATGCCCGAAATATGATTACCGAAGAAATGCACCAGTATTTAATGAACTATAATCGCAAAATGGACCGTCCTGATTGGCTGATTCGCCTTAATCAGAGGATTGATAAGTTTGTTATTCAATACCAGGAAAGATACCAATGCTTTCCCCAGATTTCAGAAATAGTCTCTCATCTGAATATTGATCCATCAGGACTGCAGGAAGTATTAAAAGCCAGGGATTCCCTCAGGGAGAGTTATTTGTTACGCAAAGTAGGCCAGCATAGTGATTTTTTTCAAATCCAACCAAGATTAGAAAAGATTAAAAGTCATTCCTATCAGTCTTTCAGGTTACCTATTGAAGATTTAATTACCCTAAGGAAAGCATTTAGAAGGTTAAAAGTATAATAGAAGAGCATTGTTTACAATTTTTTTGTGATGGATTTGAGTCATACTCCCCCTTTTTTGTCTTCAATTTTTCGTTTTCAGTTGGCGAATTTGTTAGTCATATAAGGACAGTTCTTACAGTAAATTGACAAGTTATCATGATTACGATTAATATGATAAATAACAAATAGAAAAATTTGCCATTGACAGAAGAAAAATAAACCAATCTATGAAAAGTCAGATAAAATATATTATATAAAATGGTATGATGTAGATAGAAGAAATATCAAAAGGCTATCCCTATGAAAACAAGAAAAAATTTTAAAAAATTACCTTATCTCTTAAAAAGCAGGACGATACGAAATCATACCAACATAGATACTAACAAAAATAAGTTAGTCAAACAGGGAATATCAAAAGAACAGCATCTTCAACAATTGGAGACGGCATTCCGGCAGGGATATCAGGAATATATCAATCTCTTTAGAGAATGTCCGGAAGCGCTGGTCTATACCAATATTGACGGAATCATAGTGCATGTTAATCATTGTTTTGAAGGCCTTACCGGTTACCGGGAAGATGAGCTAAAGGGAAAAGCTTTAGTCTATTGCCTGAAACCGGAAGAACGGTCATTTTTTGAAACAGCCAGTAAGGAATTTATTGAAACCACTATCAGGGGAAAAAATAATACACGGATAGAGATATCGGTTAACAGGGCATTTAATCAGACAGATAACAGGCTGGCAGGAATGATATTCTCTTTTCAGGATATCTACAGACGTAAACGGGAGAGAAAAACCAATCAGACATTATACCGTATTTCTCATTTAGCCAGTTTAGATATCCCCTTGCAGGAGTTGTATCCGCAGGTTCATGCGCAATTAGGGGAAATTATTGATGCCACTAATTTTTATATTGCCATTTCCGGTTCTGGGCAGGAACAACTTAGTTTTCCTTACTATACAGATGAAGCTGCCGGGGATGATGAAATTTTTATCAACCGTTATAGTTCTTTCCAGAGTATTTTTCATTATATTCTTAAGAACGGAAAACCTGTTCTTATGGATTTTCAAAGGTATCGTAAAATGCTTTCCTACGGCTATATCGAACCATGGGATGTGATGACCAATACCCATCTCTGGCTGGGGGTCCCGATAAAAGTTGGCCATAAGGTTATTGGTGTTATTGCCTTGCAGAGTTATAACAATGCCCGGCTATACAGTGAAAAAGATCTTGACCTGTTAGAATTTGTTTCCCAACAGCTTTCTGCAGCTATCTACCGGAAAGCATTAGAAGGAAAATTAGAACAATTAAGACAAGAACAGGAAAAAACTGATAATGAGGGTAGAATTCCAGAAACAACCAGGTCAAACAGATTGAGGGATAATGAAAATAAAAAAGAAGATTTCTATCTCAGCGATAAAGATAAACAAGCGTATTAGATTCCTCGATAATAATAATGAACTCATGATAAAATATCTAAAATAGAAGATAAAAGGAGTGGTTAAATTGATTTCTGGTAATCAGCAATCTTTCTCAAAAGAGATGTTTCAAATCATCAATATCTTTTCTTTTCTGGCTGTCCTGGTAGTCAACGGCCTGGCAAATGCCATACCATTGGGTGGCAATACCACAGGAGATATTTCTGCTCTTTATCCCAATCTATTTGTACCGGCTGGACTTACTTTTTCCATCTGGGGTGTCATTTACCTGGCTGTGGGTGTGTTTATTGTCTATCAGGCACGTGATTTATTTTCCAAAAAGAAAATAGAAATGCCCTATCTCCAGGCAATTGGCTGGTTATTTTTTATCAGCTGTCTTGCCAATATCGGGTGGCTCTTTGCCTGGCATTATGGACAGGTTCTGCTTTCCTTGCTGGCAATGTTAGTTCTATTGTTTACCCTAATTTTAATTTATCTCAAGTTGGATATCGCAAAACAACCGGTTGACTCTGCCATCCGTTATTATGTCCATTTGCCTTTCAGTCTTTATCTGGGCTGGATAACCGTAGCCACCATTGCCAATGTAACGGCTGTTTTAGTAAGGTTAAACTGGAATGGATGGGGATTATCTGAAGTATTCTGGACTGTACTGGTCATTATGGCAGGTACTGTAATTACTCTCCTTAATATTGTTCAGCGTGGTGATATTGCTTATAGCACTGTAATAATTTGGGCTTATCTGGGTATTATCATCAAAAGGTTCTCTGTTGATAGCCAACCCATTATCACTATTGTTATTACAGCAGGATTGGGAATAGTACTGATTATGGCAGGGCTTCTGTTTTTCCGAAAAAAAAGTGTGATAGAAGCTTCCTAGCGGGAAAGACTAAGAAGCTTCTTTGATATGAGCCTTAATACCAGCCAATTCTCTTTGAATTTCTGCACAATAAAGGGAATAGTAATCACGGTTTTGCTGGTTCAGCTGGGTCAAGGTCTTCTGCACAATAGAAACCTGTTTGAAAATCTGCTGATAACCCTCTTTCTGAGTTGAGACCAGTTGCTGCATGAATCGGTCAATCCGAAAGATTAGAAAGATTGACAGGGCAATAGGAAACCCCTGATTTGCTATTATTTCTGTTAAATTAGACATATCCATCTTCTATCATTCTCCTTTTTCTTATTATCCCTGCCAGCGAGCTTGCCGGGTGGGACGGACATCCAGGTGCAGAAATTTCTGCTCAGGATAAAATCCGATTCCTTTGAAACCGATTTCCTCGGCAATTTTTAATAATTCTGCCAGAGGAAATTCCGGCACATGGACATCCGCTGCCATGCCAAGGAGATGATAACTGTTCTTTACCCCGCCAACCTGCTGATTATAGGAAGGACAGCGATAGCCAGAAGTAATAATCACCGGTTTTCCGACCTTATATCTTAAACCCTTCAGTTTTTGCAGGAGAAGCGAGTGTAACATTACCCGCTTACAGCAAGGACATTGAAATTCATCTAATCGAAAGAATTCTGCTACCCGGATGTGGTTAATGACATTAAGAATGAGCATCTTAGTGATATTCCACAATATCCTGTTCAGCTACTTTTTCCGATTGGTGAAAGGCGTCTTTCTTTAACAGGGTTTCATAATGTTCACGATTAATCCGGTTGATATTGGCTTTCATTATGGTTTGGAGTTCCCTTGTTTCCTGTTCTTTTAAGGTTATTTTCTTGTCGTTAAGAATTTCCAGCAGTTTATTCCAGGCCTCTTCCCATTTTTTGTCACCCTGTCCGATACCGAATTCTTCCTCTGCCCAGAGCATGGCAGTTAACAGTGCCTCTTTAATAGTTTGTGCCCGGTCATTTCCCCATTTATGCTTTAAAAAGCCGAATCCGATAGAGACGACAAAGACCAGTAAACCCTCCAAGAGAAATTTACTTAATAAAGTCTGTATCATTTTTTTCTCCTTTCTTTGAGATATGAGAATATTTTCTTGCAAATTATTAGTAAGAGTTAGCCGGAAACCCAGAAGGATTTCCGGCATTTTTACAACATGGAACAAACAATGTGAGGATTAATAACTGCAAAATTATACATCCATGACATCGGTTGATTGATAATCCAGGATACGGGCATTCACTTTTTCTACCAAATCATTTCCCTTATTTTGAAAAATGTTTTTGGCAAGGATAGTATCCATGACTGCCTCGATGGCTGCATCTTGGGCTGCCAGGTCAGCATAATCTCCGTCATCAAGGTTCTTGGGATTATCCAGGGTCAGATTAACCAGGTTATCTTCGCTGTCTCTGAATTGCATATAGAGACGCTTGTAACTGGTAACATCACCAAGAGTAGTAGACATATTTTCCTCCTTTCCTTACTTTTTTCATTAATTTTTGTCATTTTTTATTAAGATGTGAGCTGGGAAGTCTGGCGAAGTCTGATTTCATCCAGACTGTAGTTCTGCAAGCTGACCAACTGATTGGCTACATCAAAAATATCCTGCTCTGCTGCCGTGTCTTTGACCTTGTTAAAGCTCTTGGTGCTGATAATCGGTGCACTCGTTTCAGGATTAGTCCCGGTAACCAATCTTAGCTGCAAAACAGATTCATAAGGGACAACTACTACCGGCATTCTGCCACCTCCTTTCATTTTTTGATTGCGGGTAATAATTGCAGGTAAAAGTTTTTGGTTTATAGTTTTTTGTTTTTGGTTAAATCTTAAATTGTTTTTACTAAAAACTGAAAACTAATAACTGAGAACTGAAACGCTAGTTTCTACTTGTAAAAGCAAAAAAGGAGACAAAATACAAAAAGAGAAGAAAAAATTTTATGAAAATTTCAATTTATCTTGATTTTGAAGAATCCTTCTATTAGAATAAGAACAAGATTATAGCTAAGCAAAAAATGGATTTTTGAAAATATACCTGTACTATTTAATTTCGATTTCATGATTCTAAGGTTTTAACAGGCTAAGAACATGGAACGATAGGGTATGCTAGGAAACGGGCATGCCTCCCATTATGGAAAGAAATTAAAGATGTAAATGCATGATTTATATCAGGACTTCTTTAATGGGAAGTCCTTTTTTATTGGTCGAAGCTTTACTGGGAAGGAAGTGATGAATGACTACAATTTTTTCAGCATTTGTATTGTATCTTTAAAAAAATAATAAAAGATGGAGTATTGAAAATAAATGTTCAAAAATTGGAGTAAGATTTTCATAATAATACTTGCTGCTGTAATCTTGAGCGGATTATTTATTATATCACCAGCAGCAAATGAGCCATTACAAGGAGAATTAGTTATCTTTCATGCAGGAAGTTTGACAGTTCCTGTTGATCATTTACAAGCTGCTTTTGATGAGATTTATCCTAATGTTGAGATAAAAACTCAAGCTGGTGGCAGTCGTGCTATTGCCCGTGAAGTTGCCGAGCTTGGTAAACCAGCAGATATTTTGATGTCAGCAGATTATGTAGTAATTGATAATCTTTTGATTCCAAACCATGCCGACTGGAATGCTGTTTTTGCCGTAAACTCCATGGTAATTATGTATATTGATCAAAGCAGATATGCTGACGAGATAAATGAAGATAACTGGTATGAGATTCTGGTAAGAGATGGAGTACAGTATGGACACAGTGAACCGGATATGGACCCCTGTGGATACCGCTCTGTTCTGTTATTTCAATTGGCTGAAAATTATTACCAGAAAGAAGGATTAAACCAAGTGCTTTTGGATAATATTCCACAGAAAAATATCCGTCCAAAATCAGTTGAGTTAATTGCTTTGCTGGAAACCGGCGCCCTCGACTACGCCTTTGAATATGAATCTGTTGCATTACAACATCAGGGCATGGATGAACGTTTTAATTTTGTCCGATTACCTGATGCCATCAACTTAAGTTCATTGAAATATGCAGATGATTATGCAAGAGCTACCATGGAACTTTCAGGTGCAGAGCCGGGGACCACTATTACTACCAAAGGTGAACCGATTGTCTATAGCTTAACCATGCCTTTTAATGGTGAAAATCGTGAGAATGCGATTGCCTTCCTGAAATTTTTATTTGATCCAGACCAGGGACTTAAAATACTATATGAATCAGGACAACCTGTGGTAGAAGTAGAAGCAGTCAGCGGAAAGGAAAATGTTCCCCAGGAATTGGCTGATTTAGTCAAATAGTATTATTTGGTTAGTAAGCAGTAAAGAACACTGGGGTATTAAATGATATTTATTTGTCATTAATATACCCCGTGTTCTATTAACAAGATAAAATAATATAAGGAAGTGAAAATTTTGGGAAAACGTTTAGAGTTGTTATATATTATTGCTGCTGTTACCGGCTTTATAATATTATTTTTTAATATTTTTCCCATTCTTAATACCTTTTACTGGACAGATATAGATACAATAAAGAAGACTATTGCTGATAAAGAGGTTCTTGCCAGTATCTGGTTAAGTGTCAAGTGTGCCTCTATTACGACGATTATTGCCTTCTTCCTGGGAATCCCACTGGCATATTATTTAGCCCGACATGAATTTAAGCTTAAAAATCTAATTGAAAGCTTGGTTGATATACCAATGGTTATTCCCCACACCGTTGCCGGTATCTGTCTTTTAACGGTATTAAGTCCACGCAGTCCTATCGGAAATTTTTTGGAGACAAACAATATTGAAGCATTGGGAACTGAAATAGGCATTGTGATAGCCATGCTCTTTGTCAGCATGCCACTCCTGGTGGATTCCGCCAAAGATGCTTTTAAGTGGGTCCCGACCCGGATGGAAAATGTATCCCGCAGCCTGGGTGCCAATCAGATACGGACATTTTTAGGCATTACCTTTGTCTTGTCCTGGCGGGGTATTTTGAGTGGAATGATTGTTACCTGGGCAAGAGCGATCAGTGAATTCGGAGCCGTTATTATTCTGGCTTATCATCCCATGATTGCTCCGACCCTGATTTATGAAAGGTTTACTACTTACGGGATGAAATATGCCGTACCGGCAAATATTATCTTGATTTTTATTAGTATCATTATCTTTATTGTTTTGCGACTTGTTTCTCTGGGAGGGAAAGAAGACTATGATACAGATTAAAAATCTCAATATAAGACTGGGAAAGTTTCAGGTAAAGAATGTGGAGGTGAAAGTAAAAAAAGGTGAATTTCTCATTCTACTGGGGCCTACTGCTGCCGGGAAAAGTGTGATTATCGAAGCAATTGCCGGACTGGTACCGATTCAGAGCGGGGAAATCATAGTCAATAAACGTAATGTAACAAACCTGAAACCGGAACATAGAAATATCTCTATCTGTTATCAGGATTACAATTTATTCCCCCATATGAATGTCAGAAATAATATCTGTTATGGATTAAGGTTTAAAAGAGACAAAAAGAATCCTCAATATGAAAAAAATTATAAGGCCTTGGTTCGCCTGTTAAAATTGGAAGATATACTGGATCGCTTACCTCTCAATTTAAGCGGAGGTGAACAGCAGCGAGTATCCCTGGCCAGGGGGCTGATCTGTGATCCTGATATACTACTGCTGGATGAGCCCTTATCTGCGCTGGATCCTAATATCAAGACTTCTATTCAGGAAGAGCTGAAAAAAATTCATCAGACACTCGGGACCACCATTATTATGGTAACCCATGACTTTATTGAAGCCAGTTACCTGGCCGACCGGGTGGCTATTGTACATGAAGGAGAAATTGTTCAACAGGGATACATGGAAGATATTTTTCAGCATCCCAATTCTGTCTTTGCTGCCCGATTTATCGGTGTTAAAAATATTTACTGGATTTACGATCCTCAAGAATTATCGTTCTTTGGTCTTAAAAACCCTGGCTATATCGGTATCCGCCCGGAGAATATCTATATTGCAAATAAGCCCATTGACACAGACTATCATTTTCAGGGGAAAGTGGGTCAATTGCAAAATAACCAGGTTTACATGGAAATTGAATGCCATAATTCCCAAAGAAATTATCTCTCTTACCTGACCATCAACCGCTTCTTTGAGATGGGGTTAAAAAAAGAAATGCCTATTTATTTTGGTTTTAATAAACATAATCTCATCCATATCAAAGAAACCAAATAGCAAGAACTACTCAATCAATCTATAAACCTGTTACCTAAAATCGTCTTAAGGAATAAACCTTCCACCTAGAAGCCTATCTCCTACATTGCAATCCTACTTTTACAATTACATATATCGGTATATACATATCTACATCTTTTTTTGAATATAGGATGGACTTATAGTAAAATAAAGACGTTTTTGTGCTTTTTAAAAACTGGATAAAAATCAAATAAGGAGTATGGTTAATGGTTAATAGAAAAAAACTAATCGTGTTCACCGTATTGTTTTTTATTATGGCTCTAATTATATCAGGCTGTGAAAACTTTTTCCCACCCCCGGAACCAACTAACTACACCATTATATCAACTGCAGGAGATAACGGAAGTATCAGCCCACAGGGAGAAATTATCCTTACTGAAGGAGAAGACCAATCTTTTGCCATTACCCCCGATACCGGCTATGAGATATCCGATGTCTTGATAGATGGTAAATCAACGGGTAAGGTAGAACAATACACTTTCACCGATATCCAGCAGAACCATACTATCCAGGCCAGCTTTATTAAAAAACTTTCTCCGCCTTCTGCAACGTCTACTCCTACCTACATTATAACTGCCACAGCAGAAACAGGAGGAACCATAGAACCTTTCGGAAGCATACAATTACAAAAAGGAGAAGAACAGAGTTTTACTATTGCTCCTGATGCAGGCTATGAAATATATGATGTTTTAGTAGATGATGTATCCATTGGTGCAGAATCTTCTTACACCTTTGATGACATCCAGCAGAACCATACTATCCAGGCCAGCTTTATTGCTTTACACACTATCACCGCAACAACAGGAGACAATGGAAGTATTACTCCCGAAGGAGAGATTATCGTAACTGAGGGAGGTGATAAAACATTTACCATTATTCCTGATGCCTGTTATCAGATTGAAGATGTTATAGTGGACGGAGAGTCCGTTGACCCAGAACCTACCTACATCTTTGACAACATAAAACAAAATCATAGTATTGTAGTTAGTTTTACCCTCTCAGATGCAAAAGTATGCAGATATAACCAATCTGGAGAATTTCTAAGCAAAGACTACACTTGCATCCAGGATGCCATCGATGAAGCTGATAATGGAGATACCATCATTGTCTGTCCGGGAACATATAACATAAATCTTGTGTTTGATAGTAAAAATATTACAGTACGAAGCGCAGACCCTTTAAATCTGGATATTGTAGAAAATACGATTATTAACGGTGATATTGATAAAGATGGAATTGGAGATGGTTCTGTGGTTAGCTTTACTGGTGGTGATACTACAACACTGGAGGGGTTTACCATTCAAAATGGGAATGCAGAATATGGTGGTGGAATATATATTTTCAGTAGTACTCCTTCTATTATCGGTAATACTATTAAAAGTAATAAGGTAACAGGTTTGTTTTCTCGTGGCGGAGCGATTTATGCGAAGAATAGTACTCCCAATATTGAAAACAATAATATTATATTTAATACTGCCAGCGAGTACTGTGGTGGTGGTATTTACCTTGAAAACTGTATGCTTATTGGTACTGATAATAAAATTTTTAACAATACCATTAGTGATAATGAAGCAAAATATGGAGGAGGTATTATCTTACTAAATAGCTCAGCTGAAGTTAGTGAAAATCTTATTCTTAATAATTCGGCAACATATGGTGGTGGAAATTATATAGCAAATAATAGTAATGTTTTAATGAATAACAATACCATTACAGAAAATATAGCATTATCTTACGATGGCGGAGGTATTTTTGTAAAGAATAGTTCTCTTGTATTGAATCACAATGACCTTAACTATAATAAGGCAGACTCGAATCGTGGTGGTGGCATTTATATTGAGAATGGTAATGTTATTTCTATTCAAAATAATACAGTCCAATATAATGAAGCGGATTTTGGCGGAGGTATCTATATTACACAAAGTTCTCCGGAGATTAGTGAGAATACAATCCAATATAATAAAGCCAAGTCGGATGGTGGGGGAATTTTTGTAGATCCATTCAGCGATATTATGCCTGATACTATCCGGACTGAAGGTTGGGGAAGCAATGGGGATGATAATTATAGGGAAAATATTCCAGTAACTGATTATGATACCCTGATACCTTCAAAAGAGAATGAATATGCTATTGCCAATAATACTTTTTTTGGTAATGAACATGGTGAACCTTTGGATTATTCTGAAGGCGCTCATGTCTATTTTAAACCATAGGCCGAGCCTGGGGCAAAACCCAGACACGTTTTTTGCAATAAATTTTTCGTTTACAGTACCAGAGAATCCTGTCAAAGAACCGTCCCCTGGCAGGTTTAGTTAGTGTGGGAAGAAAAAGATTAAGAAGTACAATAGCTAATGATAATGATGGTGATATAAGTAAGTTAATAAGAAGAATAAGAAATAAATTGTCAATAATAAAGATTTGACCCCCTTTGACTTTTTATTTAAGACAATTCGTTGTTGCAGTATTGATAGGAACAATGTATAATCAATGTAGATACATAAATTTATGATAGGAGGATAACCATGAAAAAGCAGATTAAAAAATGGGGAAATAGTTTTGCCTTACGTATTCCAAAATCTTTGGCATCAGAAGTAAATCTGGAAATAGACACACCTGTAGAGATATCCACAGATA
Source organism: uncultured Atribacterota bacterium (assembly GCA_964428905.1). Lineage (GTDB taxonomy): Bacteria > Atribacterota > Phoenicimicrobiia > Phoenicimicrobiales > Stramentimicrobiaceae > CAYSAA01. The sequence goes on along the minus strand of CAYSAA010000199.1, from coordinate 9,634 downwards.
AGCATAAAAGAAGAATTATTGTTACGCGGATTAATAAGAAAAAATATTGTTTAGAAAATCTTCTAGCAAACGTTACGGATGAAAATATTCATAAGGAATTTGAAACTGGAAAACCAGTCAGCAAGGAAATATGGTAATGACAAAAAATTATATTCCCCAAAGAGGTGATCTGATTTGGATTAATATGCAGCCTCAAGCAGGTCATGAACAATCAGGCAGAAGACCGGCAATTGTTCTTTCACCGAAAATCTATAATGAAAAAGTAGGGTTGGCAATATTATGCCCAATAACCAATCAGAGGAAAGAATATCCCTTTGAAGTCGTTCTTCCAGAAGGTTTAAATATAACCGGTGTTATTTTATCAGATCAAATAAAAAGCCTTGATTGGAATAAAAGAAATGCAGAGTTTTGTGCCAGAGCCCCTGGTTATATAACTGAAGAAGTTCTAATGAAAATTAATACCTTATTAAAGGTATAAAATATTGTTTTATAATAGGTCTGCCGGTCACCCGGTCTGCCAGTCAAATAGCTTACTGAGTCGTGTGTATTGTGTTGGATTAGTCGTTGGTAATGATAGTTAATCAGCTGTGTTAGTTAAGTGGTTAATTAGTTAAAATATAGTAAGATAATGTACAAATGGAGTAATAAAATAAATTCAATAATGGAATATTGGAAAATTGAAGAAAACACAGATTTGGCTTTCTCCCAGCCTATTTTTTGAAGCTGATAATATAAACAATATATATTGGGAATTAAAGGTTATAAAAATATTCAATTTCTTTATTCAGGAGATGAATTTTGAAAGAGGACTATGAAGTTATCGTTGTAGGAGCAGGGCCGTCAGGAGCAATGACTGCAATATTATTGGCTCGATATGGGCACAATGTGCTGTTGCTTGATAAACAGAACTTCCCACGCAACAAAGTTTGTGGAGATGCTGTGCCATCCAGGGTAATTGACATTCTTTCCTCTGTCGGAATGAAAGAGAAAATAAAAGAAGCTGTTTCCCGTGGTGAATTTTATCCACTAACCCGTATGAGCCTGATATCCCCAAAAGGACATCAACTGATATTGCCTTTGGAGAGAAGTGAAAATGGTTTTGATCCTTATATTACACCGCGTTTTTATTTTGATGTGCTATTACAGCAGTTTGCTATAGAAAAAGGGGCAGATTTTCATCAGTTAAAGGTTGAAAATCCTTTGGTTGAAAAGGAACGAGTAGTCGGAGTAGAAGTGAAACATCATAACACCTCTTTTAAAATAGGGGCTAAAATTGTAGTTGGTGCGGACGGTGTAACATCAGTAATAGCGAGTAGATTGCGGTCTAGGATACGGCATATTAATAAGCATCGTGCCCTGGCTATACGGGCCTATATTGAAGGGATTGAAATATATCCTCATCAGACTGAAATTTTTCTCTACCAAAATATCCTGCCTGGTTATGCCTGGATTTTTCCTATGGGAGAGGATCAGGCTAATATTGGATTAGGAATGCGCTTAGACTACTACCGTAGAACAGACCATAACCTGAAAGCGATGCTGGAAGAATTCTTAGCCATGCCAGTTGTTAGTAAACGTTTGAAACAGAGATGGAAACTAAACGATATTGCTTCTTGGCCTCTTAATTTTGGATCGCAAAAACACCTGAAATATGCTTTCAACGGAGCTCTACTGGTTGGTGACGCTGCCGGGTTTATTGATCCATTAACCGGTGGCGGTATTCATAGAAGTCTGATATCAGGTCAGCTGGCGGCAGAAGTTATTCATGGAGTATTGCATAGAGGAAATATTTCCGAGGAAGGTTTACAGCAGTATGAGAGGCTTTGCCGTGATCATCTTCTAGGTAAGTTAAGACGTTCATATTGCATACAAAATATCTTGCTTAACTTCCCTTTTCTGTTAGAATTCTTAATGTCCCATTGTCAGGGAAATGGCATGATAGCGAAGTCTTTCATTCATATGGGACTCCCCATCTGTAAAGTTGGAGATGAGAGCAAGTTACCAGCAAATCAGGATAGACTTTAGGCTATTAGTACAAACAGGTGATGTTCTCTGTTTGAAAGGTTATATTATACTCTGTCAGCAAGGTAATTAAAAAAAGTTGAAAATGAGAAAAACTGATAAATCAAGATCTGACCCCATTACTCCTGGAAAAGCATTCAGGTTTTAAGTATAATAATAAAAGGTATTCCGGCAGGGAAAAGAACCTATTTCCTCGGAAGAATAGTTTGCTATAAAATGGAATGGCTGCAATGGTTATTATTGATTGCGTTAAAAACAGTTTTGCCGTTAAGATATTTTATTTAACCATAAAAAACCACCTTCTTTGAAGGTGGTAATGGTTAAAAAAGCTACCGCTATGCGGGTGCGATATTTACTTGTGAAGAGAGGTAAAAAAGATGGTTGCAGTGAGGAAAAAAATCCGGGATATGAGAGTTGTTGGGATAGTCTTTGTCATTATTCTTTTTTCTTATGCAGTACTGACATCGAACGGACAGACCATTATGGGTGGAGAAATTCCGCTTATGGACGGTGCTGACATTGAAAAGGAAAGTATCTACGAGGGATCCGGGCAGTTTGAAATGGTTGTGGAGGCCTCTTCGGAAGAGGTGGCGCGTTTCTACAATCAGGCCATGGAACAGAAGGGATGGCCATCAGGGATGGTCGTGTCCGCCGGGAATAAAAACATGCTTATGCTTGAAAACCATGGTGACCAATTTTTCCTGACAGCGGAATCAAAAAATGGACGTACCCATGTAATTATTGCCCTTATTAGAAAATCGCAGTCACAGACCGTCAATAATCAGGTTCCTGCTACAGATACTACACCCCAAGTAGATTCTGATTCGATATCCCAGGATGAAACCATTCCCGGGAATAGTGATACAACCATTACAAATGCCCCTCCAGCAAAAGATTCCCACTTACCTGCAGAGGACAGCAAAGTTCAACATGCTGACTTTCCAATTAACACCCCGGTAAGCAGTCATCCTTTAAAAATGTTTTTCCCTACTGTAAGCAGTGACGGTTTTCTGGAATTAGACCAGCTGCTTATTATCCGATTTTCTCAACCGTTGGACCCGGCTTTCTTTAACGTTGAAATAGATTCAGGAATAGGGAAGTGGACTGTTCGATGGTCACCGGACTTCAGGCAAATCATCCTTGTTCCCGATTCTCCTTTGGAATCGGGGAAAACAATCCAGGTAAAGGCCGAAGTGCTTGGTGGTCCAATGACTGAACAAGCAATTAAAATTCGCCGGTTGTCTCCGGGAAAACAACTAACTCATGATTTGAAAACCGGACAAATAGACATCAATCAGGTTGCCCGCTATCGGGTTTTCTCACTCTTCCGACCTTCACTGGCACCTGAAATCTATCGGCTCAACAGTGCAGGACGGAGCGGAACGCCAACGTTAAAGCAGGTGCAAAAAGATTTAGAACAACTGGATGAGGAGACCAGGTGGGAGCTGCAGCCGTACTTTCTATCTCCGTTGAATCCGGACAGTTTTTGGCATAAAAAACTTCAGGGGTCAGAGGAATTTTCACAAAATGATTCGGCTTTCAGTGTAATCATGAGTGCCTGGGCTGAAGAACAACCAGGGTTAGTTGAAGAAGTTTATACAACAGAAAATGGATATCATCTGGTCATCATAGGTCTTCAAAGTGAGGCTGCTAAAGTTCATCTTGCGCACCATCTCATCAAGTCAGAAAAAATCTATGAACGGTTTAGGGAACTTCTGGGCGTCGATGTGCCCGCTGCAAGCACAAATAATATTTACATATTCATCTTTAACAATTTAGTTGAGCCGGAAGTAGATGAAACGGCAACAGAAGAAGAGAAAATTCAGGCAGAAGAGGAAGCAAAACAAAACGAAAGTTGCGGGTATGTCTTTAACGATGAAATAACAGATGAACCTATCATTTTTATTTCAGCAAATCAATGTCAGCAGGAAAATGTATTGGGTGGGACACTGGCACACGAACTTTTCCATGTTTTTCAGGCTTCTTTTGCAGAATATTCAGAGACATGGCTGGAAGAGAGCACGGCTGTCTGGTCTGAAAATTACATCAACAGTACCTGGAATACAGAACAGGAATATATGGAGGATGCCTTTGAATACGAAATGGCCCGTACAGAAAGACTGGATACCGATTCAGATAGTGGTGTCTATGGAGTCTATTTATTCCCCTATTATTTGACCAATGTAAATCCAAAAACAGACTCGGTTATTCGATTGATTTGGGAAAATCGAAGGGATGGATATTCAGAAATTGATGCCGTTCAGAATGCCATAGGCAATTTTGATGATGTTTGGAAAGATTACAGCTTGGTAACACTGGATGTTGAACCGGAGGACGGAAAAATCCCCGATACGATTGGACGTTTTGGAGGAGAAGACCCATTGATTCTTTTACCTATCCATGGAATGCAGAAACTGTCGCTTGATAATCAAGGAATTGCTGGAGGTATTGTAAATTTAAAGGGGATACAGGCAGCTTATTTTGAAGTAACAAATACAAACCAGGGAGCCGATGCGCCGGCAGTGCGATTTGATCTGATTCCCTTCCAAAAGTATCCCGGTAAGCTAAGTATCCAGGCGATCGTCCATTACAGGGATGGGCGTAAAGCATATGAGGATTGGACAGGCCTGGAAGAGCGGCTGTTTTGCTTGAATATCGATTCCCAGAATTTTTCCGAAGTCTACATTGTTATTAGTTGCTCTGATAGTAAGATGATTCTTTCAGAGATTTTAGCCATTACACCCGAACATACCTCCCGTTGCTACGTAGGAACTGTAACTCTTACCCGAAGCATCGAAGAGCGAGAAAGCCTCGAAAGTACTTTTAGGATTGATGTGCAAACCACCGAAACACAGTCCCGTAATGCTGCTGGGAAGCGGTCCGTTACTCTTCGCCTGGAACTGGATCTTAGTGAAAGGATCCTGCCACAGCAGGAGGCAGCCCTTGACCAGATGCAGGAAATGATGAAGGATGTTAAGGCCGATCAGGTAGAGGCTATTCGCGGTTTTATGGAAAGTATTATTAAGACACCGCAAGCGAAACTAGACTCAGAAACCGGCTTGATGAAAGTGAGATATCGGGTTAAGAATTGTAGTATTAATTCGGCCGGTGGCCATTATAACTCAAAATCCCAGGGAGAAAGAACCGATTCTGGTGGAATGTCAAATGAATGGGAGATAAACTATACAAAGCAATGGTCATCCATGGGACTGAATGAAGAGACCCTGAGGAACATTGAACGAGGGCATATACGGGCAGACATATACTATGAACCGGAAACGGGGAAGATTCTTTGGGTCCATATTCCTACACTGGAAGTAGATATGAATGTCAATGAAAATTCCACCGGCCATTATACACGCCGCACTTCCCAGGGTTATGAAACGAATTCCACATCCAGCAGTGATTCGAAGGAAGATATATTTCAGGTGACTCACAGGGGTAGCGATACAGCTCCAGAAGGACTTCCCTTAAATCCGGTATGGCAGGCCAAGAAGAGTACTGATCTGACTGCATCCGGCGGTATCCGTAATGAAAGCCATATTAGTACTAGTACCCTACAAGGAATTTTAGTCGACTCATTTGAATGGTCCATCAATCTTGACAAAAAGAATTTATAGATTAATTTACAATATAAATTCCATCACCATTTCCATTTATCAAACTAGTGGGGGTCAAGTCTTGAAATATGACTTTTTCAATTTACTTATACATCATCTTCCCATCTTGTAAAAAAATTTGGGGCTTAGGCTTCAAAGGTGTACCAATTATACTTTGACTTCTTAGTCAAAAGATACTACAATTGTATTCAAAAAGGACTACAATTATGGGTTTATTTTCAATCAAAAAATCTAAATTAAGAGAAGGCCTTCTCACTTTATATGTTACGAATCCTAACAAGAAATATTATTTAAGAGAACTTGAGAGAATACTCAACTATTCCGTAGCCAATATACGTCGCGAATTAATCAAATTGGAAAGATCAGGTCTCTTTCTCAGAGAAAATAAAGGAAACCTAGTTTACTATTATCTGAATCACTCCTATCCTCTTTTTAATGAATTTAAAAGTATTATCATTAAAACCTCCGGGGTTCCCAAAATACTACGTGATGTTTTAATAAAGTTTAAAGGCATAAGGCAAGCTTTCATTTACGGACCCTTTGCCAAAGGAGAAGAAAGGGAAGACAGTGATATAGATATTTTGATTATAGGGAAGGTTGATGAAGATAAATTAATTGAAGGGTTGAGTAAATTAGAGCAGGAATTTCAAAGAGAAATCAATTACTATATTTATGAAAAGGAAGATTTTGATAGAAAGAAAAAAACGGATAATTCTTTTATTTCAGGAATTTCTAAAATGGAAAAAATATTCATAATAGGACATGCAAGTGAGTTATAAAAATTCTAAGTGGTCAGGTCTCAACAGTTGAGATATAAATAAACATAAGATTTAAATTGTTTTATATTTATGAACTGAATTAAAAGGGAGTGAAGAATGATGGAGAATAAAATGAAGAGAAAAATGAAAAATGGAACACCTGTAATTGGAACATTTTTCGGGCTTAACAGTACTTTAGCTGTGGAATGTTTGGGGCTTGCAGGCCTGGATTTTCTTGTTATAGATTCTGAGCATGGTCCTGCTGATGTGGAAAGTACACTAAATTTTATTATTGCCGCAGAATTGCGTGGTATCACACCACTGGTACGTGTTAAAAATCATAATCGTGATTCCATACTAAAAATGCTTGATGTTGGTGCAAAAGGCCTGATTATTCCCTGTATGGAAAATCCGGATGATGTAAAGAATGTAGTGAAATACGGTAAATATTATCCAATAGGCCAACGAGGTGTTGCAATGGCCAGAAGTGGAGGATTTGGTTTTGAGCCTTTTTCTAATGGTGATATAGAAAAATATTTTCAAGTATGCAATGATGAGACCATGCTAATCCCACAATGTGAAACCAGGGGTTTTCTGGAAAATATTGAAGAAATATGTTTGATTGGTGGTATTGATGGAATCTTCGTTGGTCCTTATGATCTCTCGGTGGCTCTTAATAAACCGGCAAAATTTGATGATACTGAGTTTCTTGCTGCAATAAAAAGGATCTTAAAAGCAACAAAGGCTGCCGGAAAATTTGTCTTTATGCATTCCGGTACCCCAAAAGAAGCAAAACAATATCTTAAAGATGGATTTAATGGTGTAACTTTAAACCAGGATGTAGTATTTTTGACAAATGTCTATAAAAAAGCCGTAGCTGAAATCAGGGAATAAATGATACAAGTAATTGTTCTCTGTTTGAAATATTGTTTGATGTGTTGAATAAAAAATCCTTTCTTCCTTTCCCATGAGGTATTTTCTGAATTTTTACATCTACTACAACTCATGAAGGGTAAGCTGGCAGCACTCATTTTTCAGTTTGAGTATCTCAATAAGCAGAAAATGACAAATAACTGTTTCTTAATCCTTTTGATCCACTTCAGTGACTCCATTAACTTATCGATATTTTTTGTGTACTTTTTTGATGAGGCAATTCGTAGGCTTGACATCAAATACCATAAAAAATATACTGTAATTGTTTGGTGGATAAGCTTGTTGCAAGGTTATATTATCGTGAGATTTAACTCACTTAAGAAAGATAAACAAATAATTCATGGGAAAACTTACTGAAATCGTTACGAATTACACACTGGCGGATTTTCTATCCGATTTAGTCCTCATCGGCATAGCCTATGGTTATGTTTTTATTACCATTTTAGTTCCTGTTTATCTGAAAAAGAAAGATCTGATTTCTAAATTTGTTGCCCGGAAGATCGTCCATCTATGTTCAGGTTTGGTAGTGCTGATTGTTCCCTTTTTTATATTACCTTTGCATGCAGTTTATATTGCCCTGAGTATGACCATTATTATCTATTTCAGCTCCCGGGACAGTTCTGTCAGACAACTGCAGGAACTGTATGAATCAATTGGCGAAGAGGCTGAAGAAATGGTAGGGCGCTTACAGGGCCCCTTTTACTACGGTGTCTCCATAACAGTACTTATTACCATCTTCGCTGTATTTGCACCTGATCAACTCTATTTTCCGATCTGTGGCATTTTGATTATGATTATCAGTGATACCTTTGCCTCATTAATCGGTAAAAAGTATGGCAGAATTATATTGGCTCCTGCCTATACTGGATCTCAAAGGACGTTCGAAGGTTCGTTAACTTTTTTTCTTTCCGCATTTCTGTTATGTTTTTCAGCCTTTTATTTCTATGGGCTGGGTAATCCTATCAATCAAAAAATGCTTACCCTTAAGTTGGTCTTTATCTATTCCTTGATAACAAGTTTAACAGGAACTTTAGTGGAGCTGTTTTCTCCCTCAATGTTAGATGATCTTACCGTTCCCATCGCTACGACAATGGTGATTTACTTCTTAGCTTTGCTTGTCTGAAACAAAGGTGCTTCAATCAATATAGCACGTGCACTAATGAATTTACCTTCTACCTTTTAAAGAGCCATTCCTGCGCCCAACGCTACCGCTATAAACCAGACGAAGTAACCATATTTCATCCAAAGGCTGATTCTTTCCAATGCCTGGCTGTCAGGATTCTTCCTGGCTTTTAAAGCAATATAGACAAAAAGAGGAACCATGATAAAGACGATTAAAAACAGGTAAGCAAGGTTGTATTGTTCGCTGAAGTAAGTAAAAAGCATTGCTGCAGCTGCAATGGCCAAAAAGATTGCCACAAAGACTGCAGAAATCTCCTTACCCCAGGTTGTGGCAATGGTATGACAGTTTTGCTGTAGATCTCCCTTGTAATCAGCCATTGTTTTAAGAACTTCCCGTCCTATCACGGTAAAAAAAGCGGTAACAGCAAGCATAATGGTCGGCTGGGCATTATCTGCCGCAACACCGCCAAAAATGAAACATAGGGCAACGATAGTGGCTACGGTTGCATTACCCAGCAGGACGGTGCATTTGAGTTTCCAGGAATAGAGATAGAGCAGGATATTGGAACTGAGGGCAATCAGGAAAGCGGTTTGATTAATAAAAGCTGCTGTAACCAGCGAAAGGGCAGAGCCGGCTATAGAAAAAGTCAATGCTCCCCTTGGGCTGATCAGTCCAACTAGCAAGGGTCGCTCGGGTTTGTTTATCCTGTCGATTTCAATATCGATGTAGTCATTCCAGGCATTGGTGGAAGAATTAATGAATAAAACCGTAATTGCAGCCATAATGACCGGCCACCATGATGTTGTTCCAGCCACATAACCGCTCAGGAAAACGGCGATACAGCCTGCCAGGGAATTGATGGGGCGGCTAAGCCTGTAGTACTCTTTTAACATATCATCTCTCCGTCCAAGCTTGGATATCAACACATGCTTAAGCAATTCATCCAGGTTGGGAATATATTACTATATTATCTTTAATCATAGCACGAAATGAATCAAAAACCCTAGGGTGGTTTACACCAAAATTTCTGCAATATTGCTGACTTTTATTATCCATCAATGTACTATAATATTTAAGAGTAGTCAAAAGATTCAGATTTTCATATTCGTCCTAATAGCAAGAATCCATCAATATACTGAGGGGCTTTATTTAACCATAAAAAAACACCTTCTTAGAAG
>CAYSAA010000198.1:0-2254 GCA_964428905.1 uncultured Atribacterota bacterium | reverse complement strand
ATCTCCGGATAAAGAGTATCGATTTGTTTTTGGATTTCGATGGTTTTTTGTAGTGCAGTGACGATGCGGCAATAATGTGGTGCGTCATCCATGATTCTTCCCTTGCGGTCTTTCAGGTATTTTAATAATACCTGGTATCCACCGATATAATAATTCCAAACTTCAGGTGCAATACCTTCGAAATATTTGTCATTATTAATATAAATGCGCTGTTCGTTTTCCTGATAGTCAATCTTTTCAATACGGTCATTGTCTCCCTCTCCCTGGTAGCGGGCAACTGGCATATCAAGCAAGGGACTTTTCAGGAGATGTAGATCAGCTAATTGTTTGCCTAATTTACCCATTTCACAGAACAGGTTTTTATCTGATGTGAAGGGAACTCTGGGAAAGTCTATCTTTAAGAATTCGGCATAGGTTTTCCGGTAGATATTGCTGTAAAAAACCCCATAGATATAATAGAGAATTTCTTCCGGAGTAGCAATTCTTTTATAAGATTCCTCTAATTTATTAAATATTTGAGGTGGAATATTGGGTTCTTTTTCTGTTTTATGATGATTAAAAAGATTTTTCTTTTGGTCATCTGGATATAAATATAAAGGAAAAAGCAATGCTCCTCCACGATAATATAAATTAAGATCAATTATATTATTTGAAATAAAAACTAAATTCCACAAATGCTCTATCCCTACAGCCTGCCCAGCCCTACCAATTGTGAGGCCAATATTTTCTTTCAACATATTTTTCATAATATTATCACGGGGCATACAATGGAATCCTCTGCTTCTACCAGTATAATATGTAAATCTTTTATCAAATGGTCGGTACAAAATAGGAATAATATTCCCTTTATTTATCCCGCTTTTTCTTAAATCTTCTTGAGCATATTTTACTTTCCAATCACGAACATCCTTTCTAAGGTTATAGGTTTCTCTTGCTATTTCAGGATCTAATTTCGTAAAATTCAAAACAGTATTCCACATTTCGTTTTCAGACCATTGGATAGTTAGATTATCTCTTGCCGTTGCAATTCCTACACTGCTAACAAGAAAAATTTCATTGATCTTTTTCCAATCAAGAAACTGTTTAATCACTTTTGTATCGAATTTTTTAAGAAAATAGTAAGGAGTTTGGGGTTTTATTAATGAATAATTTTCTTTCTTAAAATCATTTTCATCCAGCCAATCATATTTTTTCTTCCTTATTCCATACAAATCTGTATGATATATTTCAGGGCGTTTTTTCTCCATATTTTTTACAAACAAGGCAATGGCTACTCCTTGTCTGATATCAAAGACATTTTCATCTTTATTACCCTCCGGAGTCGTCTCTTTTTTTAGGCTGTTACCGTGTAGATCAAGAATATAAATCTCATCAAAGGTTTTCATCAGGCTCTGGCGCATACCCCGGAAGGTAGGATTATCCAGATAGCTGTGATTGGTAATCATCCCTACAATTCCGGAACCTGAGGTTTGAATTTTCCACTGGGCAAAACGCAGAAATTTGACATAATCATCCTGCAGCCATTTGGGGTTTTTCTCTCCAAGGGGTTTGTCATCAACTTTGTAATAGCTCTGACATCCATCAATATCTTCTTTTAGCAACTTCTCCGTCCATTCATTGACATTAGACGAAATACCACTATAGGGTGGATTACCAAAGATGACTAAAATCGGCTGCTCTTTTTTTACCTTGCCGGCCAAATGGCTTTCCTCACTCAATGAGCTGATACCCGGTATGGCAATCTGTTTGATCTCTTCCATCTCCAGGGTATTGGTTAAATATAATTTGAAACGTTCATAATCGGATAGTTTGTAACCTAATTCATCTAAAATAAAGCCCATTTTGAGATGACCGATGGCATAGGGTGCCATCATCAGCTCAAAGGCATAAAAGTCTGGCAAAATATGATTTTTAATCCACTGATGAACTGAGCCTTTGCCATATTTAGAGCTGTATTCTTCTGCTGCCAGACTGATTGCTTTGGCTGGAAAGGTCAAAGTGCCCCCGGCCGGATCAAGTAATTTGACTTCCGGGTTTGCCAGACCGTCGGATAGATTAAAGTGTGTTTTTAAGATAGAGTGAATTGCCCTCACAATATAATTAACTACCGGTTCCGGGGTATAGTAGACTCCGCGCTTTTCCCTGATTCCCGGATCATAGGTAGAGAGAAAGGTTTCATAAAAGTGAATAATGGGGTCATTTCCTTTGCCTGAATGGTAATATTCATCCAGTATTTTCTTGACTTCAGTTACCC
>CAYSAA010000197.1:0-9127 GCA_964428905.1 uncultured Atribacterota bacterium | reverse complement strand
TGGCTTTAAGAACCTCTAAAAGAGTTTTAACTTTTTCTTGGTTACTTTTTGTTCTGCTTTTTCTTTGCTATTAACTGGATATTTCTAAGCAATACAACTACCTGCTTTGGACTTCAGGTAGAAAATTGTCATCTAGCTTATCTTAATATTTTTATGGTAAAAACTTTTATTTAACCATGACCACCTTCTTAGAAAGTGGTTTTTCATGGTTAAATAAACTGATTCATACAAATTATTTTTATAAAATACTGACTATTATTATACCATTTTAATTAACCTAATTCTATAACTTGAATTTTATTGCCTGAATAAAGAACTTTAATTGGGACTAATATACCTCATCAAGAAATATTTCATTTTAATTTATAAAAAAGATAAGAATCGTTTGCAGAAAGAACAAAAATCTAAATATGGTTCTTCTCTTTGGGATAAAAGATTTATTGCCTATACACTTATTAAAAATAGGTTCTTATATGTTTCATATAGTTCCTATATAACTATTCCCTGTTAGCCGAAAATAAGGTTGGGAATAAAAAGAACTATTTGTGGAAAACTTATCAATAAGATATTTACGATCATATAGGCAATAAAAAATGGTAGAGATTCCTTTACAGTTTCTTCAGGTGGGCATTCCATCAAGGATGATACTGTATACAAGGCTATACCAAGAGGCGGTGTCATGATTCCCATAGTGACATTAATCATCATAACCACGCCAAAGTGTACAGGATCTATACCTATTCTTGTAACCACAGGTAACAGTATAGGTGTAAGAAGCAAAGCTATGACTGTGGTTTCAACAAACATTCCCGCTACGATGAGAAAAGTAATAATTATCCATAGAAGAGATATGGGATTTGAGGCTATGCTCAGAAGCAATGCAGCGATTTGTTGGGATACTCTGTCATATACAATTCCATAGCCAACGATTCCAGATAAAGCAATGATAAGCATGATTGCCCCAATATCCATGGCGCTATCTCTTAATGTCTTTCTAAATGCTTTCCACGTAAGTTCTTTATAAATGAAAAACCCAACAAAAATAGCATACACCGCTGCAAAGGCACCCGCTTCAGAAGGAGTAAATACACCAAATCTTATACCAACAATAAGTATTATGGGAAAAATAAGAGCCCAAATACTTTCTTTGAGAGCAGCAAATACTTCTCTTATCGTAGCTGGTTTTTCTCTTGCAGGCATATATTGGCGCTTTTTAGCTGAAAACGATACAGCTATCATCATTACGAACATCATAATCATACCGGGGATAATACCGCCAGCAAAAAGTCTTCCTATCGATACTTCACCAATTGCACCAAAAATGACAAATCCCATACTAGGAGGAATTGTCGAAGTTATCAAAGCTGACCACCCATTCACCGCCGCACTATAACCCTTGGAGTAGCCCTTTTTAACCATTTCTGGCCCAAGAATCCTTGTCTCCATGGCTGCATCTGCAGTAGATGAACCTGATACACCCCCCATCATAGTACTAAGAACAACACTAATTTGGGCTATATTGCCGTACATATGTCCAGTAAGCACATCTGAAAGTCTTATAAGTCTTTTGGTAATTCCAGTATGATTCATCAAATTGCCGGCAAATATAAATAGGGGAATTGCAAGCAATGTAAATAATTGAGTAGAGGCTACTACCCTTTGAACAACAATTGAAAAAGGTATCTCCGGTGTCATAAGAAAAAATGTTACACCAGAAATACCTATAGCAAAGGCCACCGGCATACCAAAAGCAAGTAGCAATAAAAAAATTATTAGTACAATTAGCATAAAATTACCTTTTCTCTGTGTTGTTATTTTTTACTGTATTATAGAGCTTTATACCGGTTGATACTATCATTAGAAAAGATCCTGCTGGGACACTGACTGTAGCCCAGGAATAACTTATGCCAAGTGTCCAGAACAATCGTTTTGAGCTTTCTAGGGATAATGGTATACCGTACCATATTAAAGAAGATAGAAAGATAATTATAATAATCTGCCAAAGTATAGAAAATAACTTTTGGTTTGTGGATGATAAGTTTTTGATGAGTAGATCTACTTTTACCAGACCGGTATTTCTGAGAGCCACATCAGCTCCCAGAAATACCGTCCATGCAAAAAGTAACATTGAAGCATCAATAGCCCAATTGATAGGAACTTTCAAGCTTCGACAAACCGCTGATGAAAACACTAAAAACGTTATAGTAGCCAAAAAGACTTGAACCAATAATTCCTCAAATCTACAAAATTTATGATAAAGTGTTTTCATCTCACCTCCGTTATTTTTGGTTATTCAATTTCTGCATATATACTATCTCTGAGTTCCCTAAATTCTAAAACATCATAGGCTTTTTCAGCTGCTGCTTTGAATGCCTCTAAATTAACTTCCACAACTTCCATCCCTTCTTCAACCATTTTTAATTCATAATCATCCGAAAGTTCAATAATCAGTCTTGCATTTTCAGCACCAACAGACTTTGCTTCCTCAGCTAATATTTTTTGGTATTCTTCTGGTAATTCTTTGAACCATTTCTCACCAACAATAATACCGTTAATAAGTTGAAAATGGCCTGTCTTGTCTATATATTTAAGGACTTCATATAATCTTGCTGGATATGATGCTGTATTCTGACCTTCGGCACCATCAATAGCTTTCTGTTGTACCGCTTGGTAAACTTCAGTCCAGGCCATTGAAACAGGAATAGCCCCCATGGCCTTGATGGATTCTGACCAAACTGGCGCTCCTGGTGTCCTGATTCTCACGCCATTAAGGTCGGCGGGTTCCTTTACAGGTTTATTTGTTAAAAAATGCCTCGCACCATCATACCAATTAAAGGCAAGTATTCTAATGTCATTTTCCACAGCGAGCTTTTTTTCCCATTCCTTGAATATATCAGTCTGGGTAACCTTTAATACATAATCATAGTTATCTGCAAAATAAGGCATTCCGATTATACCGATATCCTTTACATAATTACCCATTCTCCCTCCATCTGTAAGCACAGCTACATTGACACCCTGAATAGCTTGTTCAATTACATCTTCATCATAACCAAGTTGTGCGCTTGGATAAATCTCAATTAACAGCTTACCATCAGTCCTTTCACTCACTCTTCTTGACCATTCTCTAAATCCTTCTACCATTGGGGATGTTTCATTTAACTGGGTTGACATTTTAAGCGTGTAAACCTTATCTGAGGCATAAGCAAAACCTGCCACAACAAGCATGATAACTAAAAACACCAATACTACTGAAAAGTTTTTTTTCATCTCTTTTTTCTCTCCTTTTTTATTTTTTTTTATATTATGTCTATCTGCATATAGGCAATAGTCAAGAAAACTATAAAATTTTATATGTCTATCAGGAATATCCTTACCTTACAATTGTGGACCATAAATTTATCCAATATTTCCTCAATTTTTGAAACATACTATATTCAAATAAATCCAAAACAAAAAAAATGCTACTAAAGAAAATTAAGATCTCTTCACCTCATCGATAAACGCATTGATATTATCAGTTGAAACACCAGGCGGCATTCCACCTCCACAAGACATCATAACCCGTGACAACCCTTTCATTAGCTTAAATTGTGTGCGCACTGAGGTTCGAACTTCCTCTGGAGTCCCATCCGCCAGTACATCCCGAGGGGGGATATTACCAACCAACACTATATTTGACCCACATAATTCACGCATTTGATTTATATCAGTATCTATGCCAAAATTCAACATATTTATTCCTATTTCATGCATAAAAGGTGCAGAGACAATACAGGGAGCATCATTGTGGAAAAATTTCACTTTAACCGAAAACTGTGTAAAAATTTGCTTTAGGCTGGGATAGGCAAATTCCTTAAAATCTTCCTTCCCTAAAAACCCTACAATATCATCCAATACCATGATACCATCCATGGTTGAAAATTTATTAAGCTGATATTCCAGCCAATCACAAATAAAATCTGTGATGACTTTTAAAACATGATGGGCTTTTTCCGGTTCAAGCTTTATCAGCAACAAGAATTCAGTGGTACCCAGCAGATAACTTGCGATATTCAAAGGGCCACGGGAAATAGCAAAAGGATAGATATGCCCAACTTTTTGCACCCTATCCTGCATTAGTTTCAATCGATTGATCATAAAAGGAAGCAATCCATCAGTAGAGGGATTGGGTTTGACCAGTTTTTCAAAATTATAGTCTTTAAATGGTAGATTATTGACATTTGGAAAATCGTTTTGTGGGAAAATACATTTTGCTCCAAAGGCAGAGGGTTCTGTACACATACCGTACTCAGACCAAAACCCCGGGAGAAATATCACCTCAGGAAAAGTATCGGCGGCCTTTTTATTCGCATGAAACCATAACTCATCACTGGTATAATAATCAATTATGGGTATATTGAACCATCCGGGCAGCCAGGGGCTATCTATAATAAAACCGATTTCATGCCCACTGGCATTCCCATCAATAATATCACATAACACACTCCACTGATCTTCAGTCATTTAGATTTCCTATCTGGTGTTTTCTTAATATCCAAATTTGAATAAAATGAAAAAACCCCTTCGCTTCACAGCTTGAATATTACTCTAATATATCATCCTATTTTCAAATGTAGTAACTAATGATTATTGAGGCTCTATTTTCAATCATCCTTTAGTAGGATACTGTTACCTAATCTATCTTTCTATTTCAAATATTAACTTATATGATTCTTAAAGTCAATCAATCGAATTGTCTTGTCATTTTCAATACTTTATTGGCATTTTAAAAAAAATATTCAGATCAATACCCTTATTAAATTATACGAGGATTACTTACTGAATATATTGTAATATATTGCCATTTAAGGTTATTTTTTGCTTTATTAATAACTGTGACCCCTTTAACAAAATTATGATTTAAAGTTAGAATAAGCCCAAGATAAGAAAATAACCTGTAATAAGATTCAAAGATGAGAATAGATTAGTGAGTACAAGTTAAATAACCAAAATATAAAACGGATTCTTCTATTGTCATAGCAGGGAATCCAAATGCCTATTTATTTCTTCCCCCTAAATCAACTGGCTATCTTTCCCCAATTAATCAAAAATAACTTTTCACTGAAAAAACATGCCTCTTAACATTTATATTTTTTCGCATGTTCGAACATAGCTACAATGTTTTCGGGGGGTACATCTGGCTGAATATTATGCACAGCACTTAATATATAGCCACCTCCTTCACCAAGTATATCGATTGTTTTTTCTACTTCTTTTTTAACTTCTGCTTCATTCATTCTATTCAGTACACTTTGGGTATCAATAGCACCCCAAAAACTTAAATCATTACCATACTTTGACTTTAAAGTTTTTGGATCCATATTTTTAGCGGATACTTGGACTGGATTTATTACATTAATACCAATCTCGATGAAATCTTTTAAAATGGCTTCAATGCTTCCACAGCTATGTATATGTATGATAGTATCAGGAGCAAATCTGCGAATTAAATCAGTATATTTCTTAAATCTAGGCTTGATGAACTTACGGAAAAAATCAGGGGATACCTGCAAACCAGTCTGCATACCAATGTCATCTGCCATTTTTATTATATCAACATGTTTCGCAGCCTGTTTCAGTATTTTTTCAGCTATTACCATATTAATCTCTAACACTTTATCAAATAGTGTCTCTAGTAATTTAACATTACCTGCACAATCCATATACCAATCTTCAAATCCACGCAAATATTGCGTTGTATGAATGATAGGTGCGGGTAAACTTAATACTAATGCTTTATCTGTTTCTTCCCTCATTTTTTTTGCCATGTTATTTAACTCTTCATTTATAGCAATTTCATCTGGATTAGGCCAATTATAATTTAAGATATCTTTGATACTAATATCACCGGCTAGTGGATAATTCACTTGCTCATAATAAAATATATTTTCCTTTTTTATCCATTTTATACCCCATTGATCAATATATGTGTAATCATTTATCCATTTAATTGGTAAAGTTCTTGAGGGGAAGACACCCCTAAAATCTGTTTCAAAATACTCCTGAATCTCTTCTGCTACTTTTACAGACCTCATCATCATGTCAAGAAATGCAATTTTATTTGGTTCAAATCCTATATGTTGTATTAACTTGTCATACCCTTCTTTGATAATACTGGAATTTTCTGTACCTCCAAAATCAATCGGAACACGATCAGGAGTTTTATGATGTAAAGCTGTTAGGACACGTTCCCTTGATGTTACTTTCTCAATCAAACTATTTCTCCTTTGATTTATATGTTTTATATACTTAGACTCCTGAGATAATCGGATATGATAAATATATCACATTTTTACAAAATCTTCTCCAGGGAATTTATCAATTGCTGATTTTGTTTCTCTGTTCCAATGGTTACTCTGATACAGGTATCACGTCCCCATATTTTACCGGAACGGACAATAACACCTTCGGCCATCAACTTTTCACAAACCAGACCGGCATCTTGTTTAAGATCAATAAAGATAAAATTCGCCTGGGTGGGAATATAGGAGAGATCCAGTTTCTTGAGCTCACGGTACAGGTATCGTTTACCCTGTTGGTTATTCTGCAACAATCTTTCCCGATATTCGCTATCTAAAAGAAATGACCCTGCTGCTACTTGTGCCATAGAATTGACCGAATAGGGTGGTTGCACTTTTTTCAGATAGTTAATCAACTCCTTTTGGGCTATGCCGAATCCCACCCGCAGACCGGCCATCCCGCCAATCTTGGAAAAGGTACGCAGGGCAATCATATGATGGCTATCTTCTTTAATCAATTTTACACTGTCTGGAAAATGATTACTTTCCACAAAATCAGAATATGCTTCATCCAACACCACAATGGGATGAGTGGGAATGTTACTTAAAAATTCTACCAGATCATGATGGGTAAAAACAGTTCCATTGGGATTATGAGGATTACAGAGAAAAATAACTTTGGTTTTTTCATTTACTTCCCCGGCAATCTCTACCAGATTAAGGTGTTGATCTTTTAAGGGGACTGCTATTATCTTACCGCCAAATAATGCACTTACACTCTCGTAAGTCTTAAATCCGTATTCTCCTATCACAACCTCATCATCAGGGGATATAAAACAACTTCCCAATAGATATAAAAGTTCATCCCCACCATTGGTAACAATAACCATATCGGGATCAATGCCATATTTCACTGCCAGCTTTTCTCGAAGTAAACGACTTGAACTATCCGGATAACGATGCATATGATTTAATTCGGATTTTAGAGCCTTTTTGACAACAGCGGATGGACCTAAAACGCTTTCATTGGTTGACAGGTTGATCACTTCTGCAAGTCCCAGCTTTTCTGTGACTTCCTCAATGGATTGACCCGGTAGATAAGGCTCCAATAACTTTACTTCTTTTCTTACTAAATCTTCTATGTGCATAGATTAAACACCTCTATATTTTATCATCTAAACTCTTTTGGTTTTAATTTTCTCCGACGCTTCAATTCGTCGAGGATAGCCTGGTAGGGTATATCATGATAGGACAAAGCAACCAGGGTATGAAACCATAGATCAGCAGTTTCATAAATAATCTGTTTTTTATCACGATCCTTTAAAGCAATCAAGACTTCGGCAGCCTCCTCGGCAATCTTTTTGGGCATTTTTTCTCCGGGACTGGCCAGCAATCGGCATACATAAGAATCCGGTCTGGGATTTCTTTTCCGGTCTTCAAATACCTGCATTAATTCGTCCAGAATACCTGATTCATTCCTGGATTGTTGCTCTTTGAGAGGCATCTCTTTCCCTTTGATATCACGGAAAAAACAGGAATAAGAACCGGTATGACAGGCCACTCCTTTTTGCTCAACCAGGATTAATAAAGTATCATTATCACAGTCCACCAATATTTTTTTTACTTTCTGCGTATTACCGGAGGTTTCTCCTTTGACCCATAATTTGTTGCGGCTACGACTAAAAAAACAGGTTTTTCCAGTCTGCAGGGTTTTTTTTAGAGATACTTCATTCATATAAGCCAACATTAAAACCTGTTTGCTGGCTGCATCCTGCACAATTGCCGGAATTAATCCTTCCCGATTATATTTTAATTGTCCTAACAGTTCCTCATCTACTTTCATTCATTACTCCAATCTGATTGATACACCTTTTTTTGCCAGATATTGCTTCACCTGAGTAATGGAAATTTCCTTACGGTGAAAAATAGAAGCAGCCAGGGCTGCACTGGCTTTCCCTTTGGTCAATACTCGATAAAAGTGCCGAAGTTCTCCCGCACCCCCGGAAGCAATGACCGGACATTTGGTTTTTTCCACAACCTGACGGGTTAGTTCGATATCATAACCTTCCTTGGTTCCGTCACAATCCATACTGGTCAACAGAATTTCCCCGGCACCTAATTTTTCTACTTCCTGTGCCCATTTGACAGCGTCTTTACCGGTTGGGGTTCTGCCGCCATGAATAGCCACTTCCCAATAGCCATTCCTTCTTATGGCATCAATAGCTACCACCAGGGTAGAACTACCATACCGTAGAGCGGCTTCCCGGACCATTTCCGGATGCAATGCCGCAGCAGTGTTAATGGAAACTTTATCCGCACCTGCTCTCAATAATTGATGGATATCCTCCAGCTTACGAACGCCCCCACCTACCGTAAAGGGAATAAAGATTTTCTCTGATGTTTTCTCTACCACATGGATAAGAATATCTCTCTTTTCCCAGGAAGCGGTAATATCCAGAAAAACAAGCTCATCTGCCTGCTCTTTTTCATAATAAGCAGCCAGTTCCACCGGATCTCCTTCATCAGTCAAATTAACAAATTTAACACCTTTCACAACTCTCCCTGCCTTGACATCCAGACAGGGAATAATTCTCCTGGCCAAGGTCATTATATTCAATTTCCCTTCTGATTATGAAAAATTTGTAGTGCCTGCTCTAATTTTATTTGTCCTTTATAGAGTGCCTTCCCGATAATTGCACCCTCCAAGCCTGAAGCTGTGAATGGCTGCAATCGGTATAAATCATCTATAGTGGAAATCCCGCCGGAGGCAATCATTTTTATATTGCTTTTCCGTAAAATCTTTCGAATCATGGCAATATTGGGTCCTTGTAACATCCCGTCCCGAT
>CAYSAA010000196.1:0-4050 GCA_964428905.1 uncultured Atribacterota bacterium | reverse complement strand
TAATCATCAACAATAACAGTCTTTCGAACAACCTGAAGATCTTGAAATTGATCCTGAACATCGGTCACTTTGGAAGAGATACTCCACACGATAGCGCCTTGAGGTCCAGCTTGAAACCAATGCCAAGTATTAGGCGGGATAATATACTGATCACCAGGGTTAATCTCTAACTCATGCCAGATATTGATATATTTTTTCCGGTGTAACGGTGGATTAGTATGAGCTGGAAACGTTTTTTCTCCAGGTATAACGAGATAAAGCTTTCCCCAAAAACCACGGATAACTTCCGTTTTTCCTGGGAAATTTTCATTAGGCAGCGCGGGATGCCGATGTTGGGGGAAAAATTGATAGGGTTTCATAATGAGCAATTTTGCTCCAACCCATTCTGTTTCAAATAAAGTTAAAATATACAGTCCTGTCGTTTCCAGTTCATTTAAGCCTAAATCAACAACGGAGATAGAATTAAACTCTCTATCATGAACTTGAAACCCAGCCCTTTTAATAAAATCCCATACCCATTGTCGAGCTTCATTCCATTCTGAACGTGTAAGCAAGGAAAAATCACCTCAATTTCAAAACACTTAATTTAAATAAATTGAACAGAATACATTTTAAGTTTTTATTGCTTATTATTAAAATGCACTGATTTAAGTGCCTGCATTGATTGCAAATGATGTGCAATTAAAAGTTCTTGCGCTTTTTGACTTTTCCTCTGTTTAATGGCTTCAATAATCTCCTGATGTTCAGATAGTGTTTCTTCAGGAGGTCTTATTAAACCTTTCTGGTAACTTTTCATGACAAAGTGAAAATTTTGGTCAAAATCGGTAATAATAGAATTACCACATAATTCAATAATCTTTTCATGAAACATTTGATCTTCTTTCATATATCGCTTCATTTCCTCTTCATCAAAAGGTAACTTGAAACCTTGAAAAAAATGTTCAAACTCATTTAATTGACTATCCGTTAAGTCTTCAATGCAAATACGTAAAGCTACCCCTTCTAATCCTGCTCGCACTGTATAAAATTCAGTTAGTTCTTTCATAGTTAACTTTTTTACAAAGTAGCCTTTCCTTCCCTTTTTTTCCAATAACTTTTCGCCTGTTAAACGATTAACTACCTCATTGATTGGGGTAATGCTTACCCCTAACTGTTCTGATAATTCCATTTTATTAATTTTATTTCCTGGGATTAAAATTCCATTTAATATCATATCTTTAATCCGTTGGTACACTAAATCGACCAAATGATCATTCTTAATTTTTCCCATTTTTACCTTTCCTATTTACGACTCTTGGGTAAATCGACAAATCTTTCCTTAATTCTTTCTTTTGCATCGAAAATATGTAAGGACATAAGCTTCTCAGCGAGCTCTGCTTTTTGATTATTAATGGCATGAAATATTTCCCAGTGTTCATCCAGACTTTTTTTAGCAGGTTTTAATAATCCTTTCATATTACTGATGATTAATAAATTATAAGAGGCAATCATGCGGTATAATAAATCATTTTTACTCATCTTCATAATAGCCATATGATAATGATAGTCTGCTTCCATTAAAGCGGAAGACTCACTATTTTTTTTTACTATTTTTTGAAAATCAGCTAAATACTTTGCAAGTTGATTAATTTCTGAATGAGTAGCTCTTTTGGCCGCTTCATAAGCACCTAAAGATTCAAGTCGGCCTCTAATATCATATAACTCATAAAACTCCTGTAAATTTAATTGTTTAACAAATGCTCCTTTTCTAGGCTTTATTTCTACCAATAGTTCTTTTTCTAAACGATAAAATGCTGATTGCAGAGGGGTTCTAGAAACTCCTAACTGTCCAGCCAAATTTTCTTGATTTAGTTTTTCCCCAGATTTTAACTCATTTTTTAAAATCATTTCTTTTAATGCTCGATATACTTTTTCGTTTAAATCCAGATATTTTATTTTGTCCATAGTAAATCTCTAAATTATTTTAATCATCATACCTTAATATGGAAAAATTATCAAGAAATATATTTTGTATACAATATAATAAGAACAATTAATTCAAAAAAACTAGTTTAAATTAATCAAAAATAAGCTAACTTGTTTATCATGCCTTACAATGATAAAATATTAAGGGAAGAAATAAGTTCTATCAATAATAAACTGGTTTAGTTCATCTCATTATCCGAGAAACAGCTATAAGCTATTCATGAAACAAATCTAAGGTTAATGGCTAAAAAATCGCTGGATACCTTTTATAGATATATATCTTTAATTACTCATTACTATAATATTGTTATCAGTTCAGGGAGTTTTAAAAATGTCAAACCAAATAGTTTCATTGACCATGGACGAAATCGCTGAAAATATTAAAACCTGTCAAAAATGTCCACTTTATTCAACCAGAAACTATGCCGTTCCCGGAGAAGGAGATTATAACAGCCTGGTGATCTTTGTCGGAGAAGCACCGGGAGAAGTTGAAGATTTGCACGGACAACCTTTTATTGGTAAAGCCGGACAACTATTTTCTAAAATTTTACAATCCGTGCAAATTAAGAGAAAGGATATTTTTATTACCAATATCGTCAAATGCCGACCGCCCGGCAATCGAAACCCTTCTAAAAGTGAAATAGAAGCATGTTTTCCTTATCTGGAATCTCAGATTGCCCTTATTAATCCCAAAATCATTGTTACCTTAGGCAATATCCCCACCAGATTTCTTTTAGGCTCCGTAGATGGGATTACCAAACTGCGGGGACAGTGGTTTGACTGGATTGGAGGAATTAAAATATTTCCCATGTTCCATCCCAGTTATTTGCTGCGACATGAAGAGACAACTCTCGGTAGTCCGAAAGAACTGACCTGGAAAGATATTAAAGAACTCAAAAGAGTACTAAATCAATTAACAGACAATCATTAATAGCGAAATATGGGGTTTAAATTTGTTTATTAGAAATTTCGACAAGGAGAAGCAGGAAGCTTATGAAAATAAAGGGACTATTAGAAACTTTAAATCAGATTGCTCCTTTCTTTTTGCAGGAAGAGTTTGACAACAGCGGTGTGCAATTTGCTGATCTTGAGATAGATGTTTCTAAAATATTACTCTGTTTAGATGTTACAGGAGAAATCATACAGGAAGCAATTCAGAAAAAGTGCAATGTTATCCTTTCCCATCATCCTCTGTTTTTTCACCCTCTTACTCGGGTTACAAAGCAGGATAACCCTGTCATCTTTCAATTGATCTATCATCATATTAACCTAATTTCCCTCCATACTAACTTTGATCTGGCTGAAAATGGATTGAATGATTATGTGGGTCAATTGCTCGTTTTAAATAAGATTGATTCCCTGAAATCATCTCCTGAGAAAATTTTTAAATTAGCAGTTTATGTACCTGAACAATATCAAGAACCTCTACAGGAAGCACTTTTCCAGGCCGGGGCAGGAAAGATTGGTAATTATAGTGAAACTTCGTTCTCCCTATCCGGGGAGGGGTCCTTTAAACCGTTAGAGGGTACAAACCCCTTTCTAGGTCAAACTGGTAAGAGGGAATTTGTTGATGAAATAAAGATTGAGACAGTCTTTTATGAAAGAAATCTTTCCAAGATAATCAAAGCGATTCATCAAAATCACCCTTACGAGGAACCGGTTTATGATATCTATCAACTGGGCACCCATTCTTTGCAAGGTATAGGAATAGTGGCCATATTGGATAAAGGAGAAAGACTGGAGAATTTTAGCAAAAAAATTAAAAAGCAATTACAGGTTCCCTATTTAAGAATCATTCAGGCAAATCAGAAAGAAATTCAGACCATTGCTTTGTGTACCGGAAGTGGCGGATCATTAATAGAACAATGTTTAGATAAACAAGTCGATCTCTTTATCACAGGAGATATCGATCATCATGAGGCCTTGAAAGCAAAAGAAATGGGTCTTAATATTCTTGATATTGAACATTTCTATACTGAAAAATACTTTGTTCCGGCTATTCTAAAACAACTTATAAAATATCAGATTCCCGAAGAACTGCTAATTTCCAGTCAAAAAATGAATTCTCCTTTCCAACTTCTATAA
>CAYSAA010000195.1:0-3435 GCA_964428905.1 uncultured Atribacterota bacterium | reverse complement strand
AATGGTGCCAATGTACGAATCCTGGAACAAGCAGGAATTAGAGAAGCCGATATGCTCATTGCAGTTACCCGTATAGATGAAGTCAATATGATAGCATGCATGACCGCCAAGCAATTTAATGTTTCAAAGAAGATTGCCCGTATCAGAAACGCCGAATATATGTATAGCAACTCCCTTTCTAAAGAAAAATTAGGGATAGATTTTGTTATCAATCCGGAAAGGGCTACGGCTAAAGAAATCGTAAAACTTCTAAAAACCCCTACTAATGTCAGCGAAGCCCAGGATTTTGCCGGTGGAAGAATGTCTTTATTTGGTTTGAAAATTGAAGAAGGCTGTAATTGTGCCAATAAAAAAATTAAGGATATTCACTTTGGACAAAATACTCTGTTGGCATCTATCTATCGGGAAAACAAATTGATTATCCCTAGTGGTGATGATGAGTTATTAATCGATGACAAAGTATATATCTTAATTAAAAAAGAAAATTATAGGGATCTGGAATTAATTTGCAATAAAAAATCATGTGCAATGCAAAATGTACTTATTTTGGGTGGCAGCAATATTGGTTTCCAAACTGCTTCCCTTTTAAATAAAATAGGAATTAAGACCAAACTGATAGAAATGAATAAACAAAAATGTGAAAAAATTGCAGAATTATTACCGCAAACACTAGTTATCAATGGGGATGGTACCAGTATTGATCTTTTAAAGGAAGAAGGCATAGAGACCATCGATGGTTTTGTAGCTGTTACCGGTTATGATGAAGAAAACCTGCTGGTATCCCTACTGGCTAAGCATCTCGGTACAAAAAAGGTCATAGCAAAGATAAGCCGAACGAATTATATTCCCATTTTAGAAAAAATCGGTATCAATGCAGTGGTTAACCCACGGCTAACTACTGCCTCTGCTATATTAAGCTTTCTAAGACGAGGAGAAATGATTTCCTTAACTCTTTTAAAAGAAGGTGAAGCTGAGGTAGTAGAGTTAGTAGCCCATAAAAAAAGCAAGATCCTTGATAAGCCTTTAAAGACAGTTGATTTCCCTGATAATGCCATCATTGGCGCGATTATAAGGAAGGAAGAAGTTATCATACCACATGGAGAAGACTTAATCACTGAGGGTGATAGAGTAATTATATTTACCAAAACAGCTGATATTAAAAAGTTAGAGCAACTTTTTGACGGTTGGAGGAAAAATAAATTAGTTGAATGAAATATAAAGTTGTTCTCAATACATTAGGTACTCTGATATTTTTTTTGGGCATAAGTATGGTATTTCCATTATTCTATGCTATTTACTATCA
The DNA here is from genome assembly GCA_964428905.1 of uncultured Atribacterota bacterium. Taxonomy (GTDB): domain Bacteria; phylum Atribacterota; class Phoenicimicrobiia; order Phoenicimicrobiales; family Stramentimicrobiaceae; genus CAYSAA01. The sequence continues at coordinate 2,132 of CAYSAA010000195.1, read as the reverse complement.
GGAAAATCATACTATATATGCTTTCATATCATCTATAATGATAACATCACTTTCAGGACTATTTTTACAACAGACCTTTACACCTGAAAATGGCATAGGCAGGAAGGAAGGATTTGCAATTGCCACACTGGGATGGATTTTGGTTGCAGCTTTCGGGACATTTCCCTTTCTCTTTAGTGGCATTTTCACCAATTTCATCGATGCCTATTTTGAATCAATGTCAGGTTTTACTACCACCGGGGCAACAGTTCTTGAATCCATTGAAGGAAAACCCTTATCCGTTCTCTTCTGGCGGGACCAAATCCAATGGATGGGGGGGATGGGCATTATTGTGCTGGTAGTAGCCATCCTGCCTGCTCTGGGAGTAGGAGGAATGCAGCTATTTAAATCTGAAGTACCCGGACCGGAACCGGATAAATTAAAACCACGCATCAAAGAAACTGCAAAATTATTGTATCTTGTATATGTGATTATTTCAGTTCTTCAGGTGCTCTGTCTTTACACAGTGGGAATGCCCTTGTACGATGCTATTACTCACATGTTTGGTACAATGTGCACCGGTGGATTTACACCTAAAAACCTCAGTGTTGGTCATTATAATAATTCCACCTATGATTTGATTATTATTATTTTTATGTTTATTGCAGGTGCTAATTTTACACTACACTATAAAGTGCTACATGGTGATCTGAAAAGCTTGCTAAAAGACAGAGAATTTCTTTTTTACTCTGGAATTGTTATTTTGTCAACTCTTATCATTACAACACAATTACGTGTCTATGTTTACCATTCTGTCTTAACAGCACTTCGTTATGCTTCTTTCCAAGTTGTTTCAATCACTACCACAACTGGCTTTGTAACAGCTGATTATGACCAATGGCCAGCACTTTCTAAAAATATTTTGCTCATTTTAATGTTTATCGGTGGTTGTGCCGGTTCCACTGGAGGGGCAATAAAAAATATACGTATTTTGATTTTATTAAAAAAAGCAAATCGGGAATTTCAGAAAATCCTTCATCCCCGCGCCATTACAGCAATCCATCTTGGAGATAAAAAAATCTCCGACGAAGTGGTCAGTAATATAACTTCCTTTTTCCTTTTATATATCATTATATTTGTGGTCGCTACTCTTATTATGGCAGCTCTGGGATTGGATATGATAAGCGCACTTTCTTCAGTTGCAGCAACCCTGGGTAATGTTGGTCCCGGCCTGGGTTTGGTTGGTCCTGCCCAAAATTATGCCTTTATACCTCCTTTTGGCAAAATTGTATTAAGCTTATGTATGCTTCTAGGGCGATTAGAGATATATACAGTTCTAATATTGGTTGTACCTGAATTCTGGAAAAAATGATCCTGTTTTAAAGTTTATTTTTAATACTTAAGGGGAAGATTATGTGATTTCCCTCCCAATCTAATCTATAGTATAATATTAATGTGCATCTTTTGTTTTTGTTACAATGACGATGAATATAGCTTTTACTCTTTGGATGGGATGAAATGAAATTGTTTTATACAAATTTACATATCACATACTTTGGAAGAAAAAATATACCTTTACCATATACAGAAAACCGGTTATCCTCACACTGCTGGCAATTCTACTTTTATTAGCTTATTTAAAATATCACTTTCCTCTCTACTGTCATTACCATCACACTTCTTGTTTTTAGCTAAAAAATGACCTAGATGGAAAAGAAATATATAAAGAGAACTTATTTAGCTGTTATTATCACAAAGTCCTTTGATGTACCAACAAATCTTTAGAGATTGATAAAGGAGGTGCTATTTTGTCAAAAAAAATATTATTTGTCTATAATGAGGTAAGCAAAACATATAAACACGGTCTATTTCGAGAATGCTCTCTGGATACTGATGTTAAAGCAATTCGGGAGGCTTTAGTTAAAACAAAATGCAAAATACTATCCCTGGATCTTTATAATCAGAAACAATTGGAAAATTTTATTATAGAGAATCAACCTATTGATTTCGCTTTCGTTCTAGCAGAAGGATATAAGGATCATCCAAATACATTATATGACGGTCATGGTGCTGCCCGGGTACGGGAACAATTGAAGAAACATAATATTCCATCAAGCCACGCCAGTATAGAAAGCATGGAGATATGCCGAAAC
>CAYSAA010000194.1:0-42235 GCA_964428905.1 uncultured Atribacterota bacterium | reverse complement strand
ATCAAAGTCAGCAGGAGGATCGTTAAAGGCCAGATGGCCATTTTCTCCTATTCCCACAAAGGCAACATCAATCTCCTTCTGGCTTATTATTCTGTTAAGTCGTTCACATTCTTTTTCAGGGTCTTGGACATCCCCTTCTATGAGATAGATCTGCCCGGGGTGTGTTTTGCTTATAAAGCGATCTTTAAGATATTTTCTAAAACTTGCCGGGTGGCTTTCCGGCAAGCCGACATACTCGTCTAAATGGAACATAGTAGTTTTGTCCCAATCAATGGAAGGTATTTTTATAAGATTTTCCAGAAATTCAAACTGGGATGCACCGGTTGCTATGACAAAATTAGCTTCTCCCTTTTTCTCAATGGCTTCTTTCAATATTCCTGCTGCTTTTTCGGCAGCCGCTTTTCCCATGATTTCTTTTGTATTAAAGATATTTATTTCCATATATATATATTCCTTTCTTTATGGTTATCTCTCTTATAGCTTTTTATTTTTATTTTTATTTTGGTATTCCCTAAGTAGAAGTTGCACTAAATAAATTTGTTGTTTTTTTACAATTAAGATCTATTTATTCATTAACCTAAGGAGCATTCCACCTAAATCCTCTTTACAAAAATCAAAACATTGTTCAACCTCCTATAAACAGAGATTGGAGCAAATATAAATAATAATCTTATTCTAATAAAAAAATATTAATAGAAACCAAAACTTTTGAATATTATTGAGAATATTTCATAAATTTAACCTTTATTTAAGGAAAATATTAGGAATTACCTAAATCTATATTTTTTTGTTGAATCTCTAACCACTAAAGAGGGTTCAAGAAATAAAGATATATTCTTTTTTTTGTTTTCTTTAAGATCACTAAACAAAACTTCGGCAGCTACGGTTCCCATTTTATAAGTACACTGGTCAATTGTTGTTAATGCAGGAGAAATCATCTGCGATAATGGAATATTATCAAAACCAACTATTGATATATCTTCAGGAATCTTTATATTATTTTTCTGTAATACTTGCATTACTCCAACGGCAGTCATATCATTTATACAGAAAACTGATGTCGGTAGTTTCTTTTTAAATAGCATCTTTTTTGCTAACATCTTACCGTTTTTATACTCATATATCTCATCATAGGGTTCTTTTTCTTCTTCAGAAATTAATATGTAATCTTTATGCATATGTACACCAAACTCCTTAAGACCATTCATGAACCCTTCAAAAACCTTTATTCTGCTATATTTATTCAATGGGGAACTAATAAATCCTATTTCCCTATGCCCCAAATCTACTAAATGTTTAGCAGCTAAATAGCCTACTCTTGCAAAATTTAAAATAACTTTATTACAATCAAAATCAATATTCTGATCGAATGCAACAATTTTTGAGCCATTTGCTCTTAATTGCTGTAAATATTTATGTATATTTTGTATAGATGATATAATAATCCCCTGTATTTGTTTTTGAAAAAGAGATTCTAAGTATTTTCTTTCATTTATTGGATTTCTCTGTGAATTGCATAATAAAATATTATATCCATTTTCCCGTGCAATATGCTCAATTCCAAGAATTAATTGTGGATAGAACTGATTAGTTATGTTTGGTATAATAACACCAATGTCATTACTTTTTTTATTTTTCAGTTGTTTCCCAATTAAATTAGGAATATAATTTAGCTTTTTTACTTCTTTTAAAACTTTTTTTGCCAATTCTTCTTTAACTGGATAATTGCTATTATTTAAGACCCTTGAAACGGTTGCAATAGAGGTATTTGCAGCTTTTGCTACATCATGTATTGTGGGATTTTTTAACATATTTTTATTTTTTTAACATCTAACTTATGGTAAACGTTTTCTATAATTAAACTATAACATATTAAATAAATAAGTCAAATAAAATTATTTAAGTTTTTACATTAACTTTTCATAAATTTTCATCTTAAAAAGATATCTAAAAATTCCCGAATAATTGTTTATCTGCTACACAAGATGGACAGGGCAATGGCATTCAATTTCGCTTCACTTTTATCTGCCCGGGAAGGAATCATAACCGGCACCTTGGCTCCAACTACCACGTTTCCTTGAGGAAATCCGGCATAATAGATAATACTCTTTCCCAGGATATTACCACAGGCAATATTGGGCACAATCAAAATATCGGCTTGTCCGGCAACCGGTGATTCAATTCTTTTCTTGTTTACCGCAAATTCCGAAATGGCATTATCCAGTGCTAAAGGGCCATCAATGATACATCCGGGTATCTGGCCTCTTTGGTTCATCTTGGCAATAATGGCAGCCTGCAAGGTTTCTTCCATATCTGGATTTACATCTTCTATTGCTGCCAGTAATGCTACTCTGGGTTTATCAATACCCAATTTATGAGCTACGCATACTGCATTTTTAATGATAGAAACCATGGCCTGAAAATCCGGTTTAATATTTATACCGCCGTCACTCAATAATACGAGACGGGATTGGTCTTCTCTCTGATCTTCAAATATAAAAACATTGCTGATATGGTTTTCACTTCTTAATCCCATTTCTTTATTTAATACCGCTTTTAAAAGTATGGCGGTTTTAATTCTTCCCTTTAAAAGGATACCGCCTTTTTTTACTTCTTCCACAGCTAAAGGAGCCTTTTCTTCCTCTTTTTTAATCGGGATAATATCCTGAATAAAAGAACGATCCTGATATCCCAGCTCTTCCAATGTATTTTCAATTTCTTCTTCTTTGCCTACCAAAACAGCTTCACCAAAACCCTGTTCGTAACTGGCTTTTACAGCCTTGAGGGCTTCCAAATCTTCGCCTCCGGCAATAACAACCCGTTGTCTTTGCTCTTTCGTTAATATCTGAAACAATTGCTGAAAATTAGTGATCATGTCTTATCCTCCTTGTAGTGGCATGAGCTTATTATTCTTGCAACTACTGGTTAATTGTTATTTATACATTATTTGCTTGTATTTATATCAAAACTGCCAAGATAATTTAAATATTTACGAATTGCCGGGTACACTTCCTGATATACTTCATTAAAAAATTTATTATAGAGTGATGATCTTGCATCATCAGGTATGAATGAATTTCTTGTTCTACACATCTTGCTCACTGCCAGATCAACATTTGCATATATTTTCAGGCCATAAGCAGCCATGATAGCAGCACCTAATGCAGTATTCTCTGTCGTATCAGAAATGTGGACCTTCTCTCCTACGATGTCAGCGATCATTTGGGACCAGGTGCTTGAAGCAGCTCCCCCACCACCGATTTTTAGGGAAGATATTTTTACACCACTATTTTTTTCGTAGTTATGAATAATAAGCCTTATTTCAAAAGCAATCCCTTCCAGGATAGATTTATAGAAATGTAAATTTGTATGTATATCTGACCAACCTAAAGTTGCACCTCTTGTATTTGGGTCATTGTATGGCATCATACAACCTCTCAGGTAAGGAATAGTTAATAGTCCATTACTACCAGGAGGTATATTGCTGATTGCTTGGTCGAATTTTTTTTCAGCAGATTCGTTTTGTTTCTCTTGATCGATACTATTAAAATTTCTTACAAACCAGGATACAGTATTCGCTGCTGACATAAGAACCGATTCATGTATATATAATCCTTCGATACAGGATGCCAGAGCTCTGCTACCGCTCTTTAAATCAATCTTAGTTCCATGAATATCGCAAGTCCCGCTTGTTCCTATACCTATCGCCATTTCTGATTCTTTGATTGCACCTACACCGACCGCAAAAACTTGTCCATCTCCGCCTGCCAGAAAAACAGGAGTCCCTTCATAGAGACCTGTCAATTGAGATGCGTTTTTTGTTACACAGCCAACTTTTGAACCGGATGGTTTCACATCAAAAAGCTGACTTGGATTCAAGCCACTGATGGACAGTAGCTCATCAGACCACTTTCCTGTTTTGATATTAAATAATCCTGTTGTATCCGTACCGGCAGCTGAATCAATGACTCTACCAGTAAGTTTGTAGTTGATGTAAGCCCCTACTGTAAGAATCTTGTGTATCTTTTCCCAAATATGTGGTTCATTATTTTTTATCCATATAATCTTCATTATAGATGGTACTGTATTAAGAAACTTACCAGTGATATCGTAAAACTGACGGTCTGAAAGTACTTTCCTTACCTCTTTTGTTTCAGCAATTGCACGTTGATCCATCCAGAGAAAAGCGAGCCTAAGGGGATTAAATTCTAAATCAACTGGTACAAATGTTTCCCTTTGATAAGCCAAAGCCAATCCCACAATTTTTTTTCTATCTATTTCATGAGTCACTGAATGTAAAGCTAAACAAAGAGAGTTCCACCATTCTTCTGCGTTTTGTTCTGCCCAATTAGATCTCATTTGTTTTAGAGGAATGTTTTCTTTTGCTGAAGTGACAACCTTTCCTTCAAAATCAAATACCACAACTTTCGTTGATTGTGTTCCACAGTCAATTCCCAATATATATTTCTGTTTCATATTTTATACCTACTTACTTATTTTCTTAACCACAAAACGTTCTTCCACCATCAACCAATATTGTTTCCCCGGTAATAAAACTGGACAATCCACTTAGTAAAAACATGACAACATTGGCAATTTCTTTTTCCGCTCCCAATCTTCCTAAAGGTATATGTTTCTCCATTTCAATGATGTCGTCCTTAATAAAAACCGTTTCTAACATCTTTGTTCGAACAGTTCTCGGAGATACAGCATTAACCCGTATGTTATAAACAGCAAGTTCACGTGCTAAGGCTCTAGTCAAGCTATTTATTCCCCCCTTGGCAGCCGCATAAGCGGCGCACCCTCCAGTTCCTGTTATGGAAGAACCTGAGGAAAACATGACTATACTTGAAGATTTTTTTTCTTTCAAATATTGAATTGCTGATTTTGTACAAATATAAGCACCCGTCAGGTTTACTGCTATGATCTTATGCCAATCTTCGATTTGTAAACTCTCAAAAGGAATTTTACTGGATATGCCTGCATTATTAACAAGAAAATCAATCCCCCCAAATTCTTCGGCTATTTGCACCATACATTTTTCAATCTGATGGCTATCGGTTACATCACCCTGTACGTAAATTACCTTACCTTTAGTTCCTTTGACTTCATTTACAGCAGAAAGTCCGTTAGCCGCAATATCAATAATGCCAATATTCACTCCGAATGAAGCTAAAAGTAAAGCAGTGGCCTTCCCAATTCCCCTTGCTGCACCTGTGATTACTGCTGACTTCCCGTCTAAATCCAAAAGACATTCTTCTGTTTGGTATAGCTGATTGAAAGTTTTTTTGCCTGTAGTCATGTGCCTAAATACTCCTTCCTTACATATTTTTATATGATTAGTATATCTATAACATGATTATTTGTTTTTTTGAAGATGATCAAATACGACTGCCAATACGATCAAAATGCCAATAATAATTTCTAAGACAAAAGGATTAACACCCATTATATTGCCCCCATTAGCAATGGTTGCAATAATCATAGTACCAAAAAATGTCCCGAAAACTCCCCCAATTCCTCCAGTAAGCGATGTACCTCCCAACACAACAGCAGCAATAGCATCAAGTTCATATCCACCTCCTGCACTAGGAGAACCTCCACAAAGCCTTGCCGCCATAAGAATACCTGCAACCGCTGAGGTAAATCCGCCAAGAGCATAAACTCGGTAGATTGAAGCTCTAATATTTATTCCGGATAATCTCGCGGCTTCTGGATTACTACCAATGGCATAGATATTTCGGCCAAACACAGTATAACGAGCCATAATCACTCCAATAACAATAATAAACAACCAAACAATTGCCATGCCTGGCAAGCCAAAAACTCTTATAACTGCAAAATTGGCAAAATTTTCAGGGAGACCAACCACTTTTTTGGCTCCTGTCAAAAGCATCGCAATACCCCTGAAAACACTTAATCCCGCTAAGGTTACAATAAACGGGGGAACTCGGGCTTCATAGATAATGATACCCATCAAAAGCCCCGCCAGTACTCCGCTGGCAAGACTAATAATCATCGATAAGAATATTGGAGTTCCTGATACCATTAACTTAGCTGCTATTACGCTACTCAAGGCCAAAACGGATCCAACAGAAAGATCAATACCACCAGAAATAATAATAAATGTCATACCAATGGCTACCACTCCAATCATCGATGTCGATCTTAAAAGATTAGTAATATTCCCAAAACTCAAAAATCTATTATTTATTATTGCTAAAGAAATAATTAAAACGATTAATACTAAAAATATATTCATTTCGTGGAATCGGGTTGCTTTTTTCTTAATTTTACCTGTAATCATCTATTTTATCCCCCCTTTAGATTACACCAGAAGCAAGCTGGAGAAGCCTTTTCTCATCGAATTCATTCCTTGATAGAGTCCCCATCTGTGTTCCCTCGTAAACTACTGTAATCTGGTCAGCTATACCCATTAACTCGGGTAAGTAGGAAGAAATCATGACAATAGCACTCCCTTTTTTAATTAGTAACTCCAAAATTTTATATATTTCTTCTTTTGCCCCAACATCAATTCCCGCAGTAGGCTCCTCAAAGATAAAAATTTTGCACTGGTTTACCAGCCACTTCGCAAGTACCACTTTCTGCTGATTTCCGCCACTTAAATTTATTACTACTTGCTCTGCACTTGGTGTTCTAATTCGCAAAGATTTAATCTGCTGTCGGGCATTTTCATTTTCAACCTTTCTATTGACAAAACCGATTCTCGAGGTATTGGAATAAGAACTTAAATTGATATTATGTCTAACAGATAATTTTACAGCTAGCCCTTCAGTCTTTTTGTCCTCCGGGAGAAAACCAAGACCATTGGCAACTGCCATAGAAGGCGAAGAAATTCTCACATTCTTAGAATCAATATAGATATTGCCTTGATCAAATTTTTCAGAACCATAGATAGCTCTTGCAATTTTTGTTGCACCAGAATTTACCAGTCCAAAAAGCCCAAAAATCTCACCATGATTAACGGCGAAATTAATATGATTAAATACTCCGGTTTTTGATAAATTCTCAACCCTGAGTACTTCTTTGCTTACATGTTGATGAGTAATTGAGTACATATCATCAATGTTTCGACCAACCATTCTCGAAATAAGACCATCTATATCAGTTTCATTAATAGGAATACACGTAATTCTCTTACCATCACGCAGCACCGTTACTGTATCACAAATTTCAAAAACCTCTTCAATACGGTGTGAGATATAAATAATACCTACCCCTTCTTTTCTCAATTTTTTTATTATTCGAAATAACTCTTCTGTATCTTTACTGGTCAAAAGTGCAGTAGGTTCATCAAAAACAACCACCCGGTACTGTTTAAAGTATTGTTTTGCAATGAGAACCATTTCTTTCTGAGCGGCAGTGAGTTTTTCAAGAATCATATTAGGATCAACTTCAATATTTAACTCCCTTAAAACCGCAACTGTTTTTTGGACCATTTTTTTCCAATCAATAAATCCAAAACGGTTCCTGGGAATCTGTCCAAGAAAAAAATTCTCAGCCACAGTTAAATCCTTGGCAACAGTCAAATCTTGATAGACTGCACCAATTTGAAGATTCTGAGCAATGATTGGATTACTAATAATAACTTTTTTACCATCAACAAAGATATTTCCGCTAGTAGGTTGAAGAGCTCCAGTAAGTATTTTAATTAATGTGGACTTACCTGCACCATTCTCACCTACAATGCCATGAATTTGTCCTTTATAAACTTGAAAATCTACCCTATCAAGTGCTGTTACACCGGGAAATTGCTTGGAAATTTCTTCCATTCTAATGATTTCTTTACGCTCTGAAGCCATTCGGTTCCTCCATCTTTGTTAGGGGAAATGGTAAATTGATAAAATTTTCATTATGTTAGTCAATCCTAATTTTTTACGGGCAATATCAACAAAGAATATTGCCCGTAATTTTATAGGTTATCATAATAGTGTCATGAATTCTTTTCATACACCATTATAACCTATATTCTTATTACTCTACATCTTCTTTCTTCAGTACTTTAACACCAGTATCTACATATTTAGGTATTTCTTCACCATTCAAAGTACGAACTGCGAATTCACACCCTTTATATCCCATCATGTAAGGATCTTGAACAATGAGAGCTTTAATAACGCCTTTTTTCAATGCGTCGATTTCAGCCTGTGAATCGTCAAAAGCTATGACCATCACAGAATCCTGAAGGCCTGCTTGTTCGATGGCTAAAGCTATTCCCTCTCCAATATTGTAATCAATTCCGAATATCCCGATAAGATCATCGTAGGTAGTAATATAGTCTTCTGTAGCTGTCATTGCCTGGGCTACTTCATCATCAGTATAACGAGAATGTACTATTTTAATATTCGGGGCAATTTCAGTCATGCGCTCGTCAAAGCCCTCACCTCTCTGGGTATCCGTATCACAAACAACCACATGCATAATCACTACTGTCCCTGATTTCTCAATGCCATTTCCTTCAAAGGCTTCAACCATGGCATCTGCAGCAGTTTTTCCTCCGGCAACATTATCTGTCGCTAAGTGACTTACTACCTCAGTCGGGATAATAGTATCAGTGGTTATCACCGGGATACCTTGGCTCATGGCATCCTTTACAGCTGGTATAGCACCCTCCCCTGACTGCGATGCAATAACTATTGCATCAGGACCACTAGTCACAACATTCTCCAAAATGGTGATAGCTCCTTCTATGTCTGTTTCAGATTCTGGTCCAAAAGGAGTAACATTAACATTTTCATTTTCTTTGTCATATTGTTCTCCACCAGCAAGCATTGATTGCCAAAACTCAGAATTTACTGATTTAACAATAAGAGCTATTTCCGTCATATTCTCAGAAGCTGAAGCAAATAATCCTAAAGATAGTATACCTATGATGAGTAAACTTAAAAAAATTATTTTTTTCATAACGAACCTCCTGTTTTTTTCCTTCGCATTTTTTATTTTGACTTTCTCTACTGATAAAATCCAAGCTAAGTAATCTTATTTAATCACCTCCTATCTCTTTCTGTGAAAGTTTTTCTCTATTTATCTCCATCATTCATAGGAATACGAAGACTTTTAAAATGATTAGCCGATATAATCCTAAACTAACCCTATCATTTCTCGCTGGGTCTTATGCCCTGACATTCCTTCGTTCAGTTTTCAGGATAAAAACGGAGATAGTCTTTAAAAGCCTTGATACTGCCTCATTGGGCTCATGGAGTGACCTCCTGATCTCCGCTTTTGTCCAAAACTAATTCTTTGGATAAAAATTCTAAAAAATCTGCTCCCCTGGATCCATCTATAATTCTATGATCCGCAGAAAGGTTTAAGGGGAGAGAGGTTTCTTCTGCTTTACCTATACCAAGAATAGCAACCTGTGGGTGATTTATAATAGGAGTAAAATATTCTATTCCCTGTAAACCTAAATTAGTAATAGTGAATGTCCCTTGCTCAAACTCTTCAGGTTGCAATTTTCCCATTAGGGCTTTATTGGTAATCTCTCTTCTTAATCGTGCTATTTCAGAGATCTTTTTTCCTGCTAAATCTTTCAGCACGGGCGCCATTAATCCCCTCTCTGTAGCTACAGCTAAATTAATATTGATCTCTTTGACAAATTTATAATCTTCTGTATCTATAATTGCATTAAATTCAGGAAATCTCTTAAAGGTAGGAACGAGGGCTTCAATAATAAAATCAACTAAAGAAAGATGTTGGCTGAATTGAGCATTTAGCTGCTTTCTTCTTTGTAAAACTGGAGTGATATCAATCTTCCTGCAAAGGGTAAACTGGGGAATATTCTTATAACTGTCAGTGAGTCTATCGGCACTAAGTTTTTGCACTTTAGTTAGTTGATAAACTTTTTTAATAGTGAAATTTTCGTTTTCTCTTTTTTTAGTAAGAAAACTTTCTACATCTTTTTTGGTAATAGCTCCTTCCGGCCCAGAACCATTTATTAATGACAGATCTATTCCCCTTTCTAAAGCTAATTTACGGGCAATGGGGGCCACTTTTATTTTTTTATTTTTACTACCAACACTATGGGTCAAATCTTTTTGAGATGAATGTATCTTTTCTTTTTGAAAAGAATCAACTTTTTCTTCTTGATTTTCTAAAAAAGGTTTTAGAGCTTCGGAAGAAATCTTCTCTCCTTCCTTAATGACAATCGCTATAACTGTGTTGACTGGTACAGTTTCTCCTTCCTTAACAAAAATTTTATAAATAACCCCGGTATGGGGGGAGTTTATTTCTACTAATGCCTTAAAAGTTTCAACTTCAGCAATAATTTCCCCTGCGTCAACCTTGTCTCTCTCTTTTTTATGCCATTTAACAAGGGTAGCTTCTTCAACTTTTGATTCTGTTTTAGGAATTTGAACCTTCCACATTTTTTTCTCTTTCTATTTTTTAATCAGAAAACATGGACAAGACTACTCTTCTAATCTTTTCTTTGGTAGGTATAACTTCTCTTTCTAAAGATTCACTGAAAGGAATTGGTGTATTTAAAGAACCTATTCTCTGGGGAGGAAATTCCATATTCCAAAAAGCTTCTTGCATAACGACAGAAACGATTTCTCCCTGTATCCCTCCACTTATTGGGGATTCATCGACAACCAGTAATCTTCCGGTTTTCTTAACAGAATTAATAACCGTAGCTTTATCCAAAGGAACTAAAGTCCTGGGATCAATGACTTCTATACTTATTTTACTTTCCAGGTCTTCAGCAACTTCTAAACTATGTTTAACCATCCAGGAGGTAGCAACCAAAGTAAGGTCATCTCCTTCTTTCTTGATGGCTGCTTGGCCCAAAGGAATCGTGTATTCTTCTTCTGGAACTTCGCCCTTCTGAGTGTATAGCTGTTTATGTTCAAAAAATATTACCGGGTTATTGTCTCGAATAGCGCTTTTAAGAAGTCCCTTGGCATCATAGGGATCAGAAGGAACAACTAATTTTATTCCGGGGATATTCATAAATATAGAATGAAGTGTCTGAGAGTGTTGTGCACCACCGCCGAACCATTCTGTTCCTTCAGGTGCTCGAATGACCATAGGAACAGATAATGCACCATTAGACAAATAACTCATTTTAGCAGCCTGGTTAACAATCTGGTCCATACCAATCATGATAAAGTCCACAAACATTATTTCCAATACCGGTCTCATACCTCGCAGAGCAGCTCCTACGGCAGATCCGATCATCGCTGCTTCAGAAATAGGAGTATTCCTAACTCTTTCCGGACCAAATTCATCCAATAATCCCCTATTAACTCCAAACCCATATCTGGTTATATCTTCTCCCATAATAAAAACATTCTTATCCCTGTGCATCTCTTCTCTTAAGGCAGCTCTCAGAGCTTCAATATACATGCTTTTAGCCATTATTATGGTCCTCCTGGTACACAAATTGGTCAACTGTCTTAGCAAGTGGTGCTGAGCTTTCAAGGGCAAAACTTATGGCTTCTTCTATTTCTTTTTTTATTTCCTCTTCAATCTTTTCTGCTTCCTGAAAATCCAGAATTCCTTGTTTAAGAAGCTGTTCTTTGTATTTCTTAATTGGATCATGAGTTTTCATCCACTTCTCTTCTTCTTCTTTTGGTCTATAAACAGCCAAATCTCCTGCAGAGTGTCCTCTTAACCGATATGCTACACATTCAACTAAACTAGGGCCCTCTCCCCTGCGTGCTTTTTCTACTGCTTGTTGAACTGATTCGTAGACTTTGATTACATCTGTGCCATCAATAGTAAATCCCGACATTGCATAAGGGATTGCTCGATCAGAAATATCTTTCACTTTTTGGTGTTGTTCTCTTTTGGTCGCTTCAGCATATTGATTATTTTCACAGATATAGACAATAGGCAAATTCCACAAGGAAGCCATATTTAATGCTTCGTGAAAGAATCCTATATTAGTAGCTCCATCTCCAAAAAGGCTTATGGTAACGGCATTATCCTTTCTGATTGAACTGCTCAAAGCCGAACCTGTTGCAACACAAATGTTACCTCCTACAATTCCACTTGCTACCGGCATTCCTCTTTCTATATCAACAAGATACATACTTCCACTTCTGCCTTGATTAGTCCCGGTAACTTTTCCATAGCATTCAGCTATAATTTTTTTAGGTGAAGTCCCTCTTGCTAAAAAATGACCATGTCCCCGATGATTCGAGAAGATAATATCTTTTTCAGAAAGAGCTTCCATGACACCAACCGCAATCGCCTCTTGCCCGTGACAAGTATGCAAGTGGCCATTTAATTTTCCATCTCGATATACTTGTTCAAGTTGATCTTCGCATTTACGTATTTTAGTCATAGTTCTATACATTCTAATTTTTTGTTTTTTAGTTACAGTTATAACCATCAAATATCTCCTAATCTCTTTCATTTTCATCTTCAATAATTTCAAAAGTCACTGGGCAGTTTTGGCAAGAACAGAAGTACATTTATGTAATCCTTATAATACAAACATAACAAAAATAGTTTTATCTTGTATTTTCTATGATATATTCCGCTACCTTTTTATTGGTAACAATCGCATTGATATGTTTGCCTCGCAAGGCACCCAAAATAGCTTCTCTCTTATCATCACCACATGCTACACCCATTACAATGGGTACATTTTGCTTTAATTCTTCTATCCCCAGACCAATCATTTTATCATTCAAAGAAGTTTGGATAATATTGCCATGAATATCAAAAAAATCAGTGCAGATATCTCCAACTACTCCCTTATCAGATAGTTTCGCTAATTCTTTAGCAGATAAATATCCCAGTTTTATCATCGTAGAACTTTCTTTAGGAGTTCCTATGCCTAATATCGCCATATAAGCTGATTTTGCTTTATCAATAACTGTTCTGATGCTTTTCTCCTTCTCAAATGCTTTTTTTGTCTGAGAGTTGCTTACAAATACGGGTGCATTTAATAAATAATATTTTCCTCCGAAGGCCTTGCTTAACTTTCTTGCTATTTCATTCGAATGAATATCTCTACCGGTAATATCGATTCCGCCTAAGAGAGGAACAATTTCTATATCTTGGATAAATGAAACATCTAATGCTTTTGCTACTTCGGACAAGGTAGTTCCCCATGAAAGTGCAATCGTGTCACCTTCCCGAATTCTCCGTTTCAAAGATAATGCTGCAGCCTTTGCAACCTTTTTTTTAATAGATTCTGTGGATATTATTGCTTCATCAGAAACTACAACAGCCTCTTTCAGCTTAAAAAATTTTATAAGTTCGTCCTCTAAATAATCAAGACGATCCTCATAATTTTTTATATGAAAACTAACTATTTTTTTTTCTCTACCTTCTTTTAATAAACGAGATACAGTGGACTTAGATATTCTTAGATCAGATGAAATTTTATTCTGACTAAAATCATTCAGATAATGCATTCTGCATATCTCAGCAATTAGTGATACATTATTTTTCATTTTATAAAATTTTTCCCTCTATATGAAATTTATTTCACTTTATGAAATATTATATAATTAATAATCATCAATGTCAATAAATCTTATATTTTAACATGGTTATTAGGAATAAATCTTGGTTAAAGAGGGAATGGGAATCGAAATTAGACCTAAAAAATCAAGAAAAAATTAAAGAAAGGAGAAATGATAAATAGACAATAACGTCGCAATGATAAAACCAATTGCCGCGCCAACAATCACTTCAAAGGGTGTATGCCCAACAAGTTCTTTCAGACGTTCATCCTTAATCTTAATTTCTTCAAAAAATTCTAAAATAATTTTATTTAACACTTTGGCTTGTTCGCCGGTAGCCCTTCTGACTCCCGTAGCATCAGCCATGATAATAATAGCGATTGTTAAAGCCAGAGCAAATAGAGCCGATCCCCACCCTTCCTTATAGCCAATAGATACTGCAACACTTATTGATAAAGCTGAATGAGTACTGGGCATACCGCCTGCACCAAAAAACCTTCTGACATCCCATTTTTTTTCAGTAAGATAAAACAAAATAAACTTGATAGTCTGGTTTGATACCCAGGTAATAAAAGCAATGACAATAATTGAATTATGGAAAATCTGGTTTAAATTATTAATGATATTAATATTGATGATATGATTCCCCTTTTTTCGGGTTATTTGGCATTACTTTAGTCGGAATGTATAAGTCACTATTATATTTATCCACTTGTATGCTTATATATTTTATTTTGACACAAAAAAGTTGTTTTGGCTATCCCGATTAAGTTTTTTACATCTAAATGATATTTTTAAATAACGAATTGCCTTAAGATGGCTATTGACGCATACTCTAAAATGAAGATAGAGGCAGAAATAATAAACTATCAATACAAAATAAATAAAACTGTTATGAAGGGCTTTGATTTTATGGTGGAGTAAGTTTCTTTCTTATCTTATCATGAAAAGAAACAGATCAGGAAGGGAACAGACCGAAGATATTTAAAAAAGGATAAAAAAATGAAAAAACTTAAAATGGTTCAACATTGGTTAAGTGAGTTGATACCGGAAGGACTTCCTTTCCCTACTTCAACATTAATCAGTGGACCCGGCGGTTCCGGAAAACCTCTGATAGGTCTGGCATTTGTAACTAACTGGTTAAAAAGCGGGGGTAACGTTATATTTATTCCCCTTCAATATCCGGAGATAAATTTTATCAATACATCACTACATCTACTTTATAACTTAAGTCTAGATGGGTACCCAAAAAAGGTAGCTTACATTCAATTTAATTATGACCTAGCTTCATGGAGAAAAATGAATGAAAATACCATAGAAGCTAATCTATTAAAGCCTACTATATGGGAAAAAGCAGTAAACGAAGCAGAAAATATTTTGGTTCACGAAAATAATTTAGGAACTTTGGTCTTTGCTTCGGCACTTAACCTTTTGCTATTTTCACACACTTATAAGGAAACTATTTTAGACAAACTCGAAAAACTTCTGAAAGAAGATAAGAAAAAAACATATATATTTAGTGTAAGTACCAGTGCTTTTCAAAAAGATATTAAGAGGTGGGAAAATGCAGCAGATCATTTAATGTTTGTCCGAATGGAAAAACCTATGAAACTCTATTTAAAAATAGCAAGAATAAGTAATAAGAAAGTTCCTTCCCGGGAAGTACACGTGCCGATTAAAAAGGAAATCCTGGAGGGAATTAAAGAGGTAGCAGAAAGTGTAAGGATGCGGGATATACCCAATCTGCAAAAAATATAAAAAAGGAAACCTGAAGAAGACCAAAGCATAACCTAATAATCATAACAAGTTTCAACTTGCTCTAAATCTTTTCCGCATTTCTTGGCTCACTTAAACCAAAACTTAAAATGAATCCCCAAAAAACAACAATAGCAGTGGTAAAAAATAATATTCTATAAGACATATATTGAGCAATGATTCCTCCCAGTAAAGGGAAAAGCGATACCGGGAACATCAATGTACCTGTTAGGCTTATATATTTTGGACGTTCTCTCGAGGGGGCTATATCTAGCAGGTAATTATCTTTACCTATTGTTCTCCCTGAAATAAAAAAACCTATTAAAACAAACAAGAAAATATACCAGAGAGAATGTTGTAAAAATTGTGTTATCAAGGCAATCAATGGAACTATCAACCCGATAAAAGTACTGATTTGAATAACTCTTTTGTTCCCCACAAAATCGGATAGATGTGCCCACAGTATATTGGAAAGTACACTACCAAGCATCTGGGCAGAAAGAAGAATGCCAACCATTCCCAATTCCATTCCCAGAGTTTCCCTCAAATAAAGAATATAAAAAGGCAAAGCCATTGATCCAGCCCCTCCTGTAATTTCCACAAAAATAAATTTTCGATAATTTGGGTTTCTTTGAATGATATGGGAAGCCTTCTTTAAAAAATCTTTAAAAGGTAATTTCTTTTCATAGACTTCTTCGACAGGCTCTCTGACTGAACCCAGGGCAATATAAGAAATACTCAAAAAAATAAAGGCAAGGAAAAAAAGTATAACGAAATTCAAGGGAAAAGCAATGAATTCATTTTCTAGAATCACCTTGGCAATCAAACCTGAACCAATGGCTAATAGTCCACCCCACAGTTGGCGATGACCGAAAAATCTCCCCCTTAAATTAGAGGGAAGTGCTTTCCCCCAGATATCATAAAAGGGAACCGCGGCAATACCTCCCATCACGGTATGTAGAATAAGGGTAAAAAACAGAAAAAAGATGGTTAAATGGGGATAACTTTTATTAAAAATATAAGTTGCTAATGCTAACATGCCCCAGCTTAAAGCCCGAATCGTGATGGCAAACTTTAGAAGCGGCTTTTTGCGAATCATGGTTTCTATTCTGTTAGCCACGAATAACTGAGGGAAAACAGATGCTATCCCGCCCAGCCTGCCAATCAAAGTAGAAGATAAACCGATCAGTGTTTTGGAATTGGTAAAATAACTTAGAAAAACAGGAATTATGGTATCAGCGTTAAAAAAAGCCTCTCCGGCAGTATAAAAGATACCATGGATAAGCCCCATGGAAAAATTCCATTTTAAGTTAGCATTACCAGTATATTTACTCTTCAATATTCAAATCAACTTTCAATCTTCAATCATATATTCACAGCAGGGGTAGAAACATACCATAACACTCCTGTTATTTTCACGATATAATTATCTAAATACCACAACTGTTTAAAATTGTAAACCTGAACTATTTGATGTCTATTCCTCCAGATTATATTTCCTGAGTGGTAGAAAAGAATGAACTTGTTTTTTATATTCCAAGAAGGAATCGCCAAATTCTTCATTTAAAAATTTACTCTCTCAAGGCCATTATTGTCAAAAAGGTCATGATTGAAACCAAAAACATTATAATAATGATTGATGAAAAAAGAAAAAAGGATTATAGAGGAATCATCCTTTCCTTATTCCTAAAATCTGAAATAAAGATAGTGAATATAAGTAGGACCAGTAAATCAATACCTTGAAATATAACGAGATTCATTATTTTTAGCTTTACCTCTTACATTACTCTTTGACTCTTTTGGAAGCTATACTTATCTTTTTTGATGTCAGGGAAAATGTTATAATCTCAAGGAACGGTTTTGACCTATTATTCATACCAGTTCATAAACTCATCTGGCTCTTTTTTCAGACTGTGATAAGTATTTATTTTTGCCTTTTGATCAGGATAACCCATTGATATGCCAGCGACCAGTTTTTGTTCTTTTCTAATGTTAAAAAATCTTTTAATTTCACTTGCATATTTGGTCACCGAAGCCTGGATACAACTACCCACTCCCAGGCTGTGTGCAGCCAAAATCAGATTCTGAGTAAACAAGCCCATATCAAAAAAGGACCATTTCCCCAGTGACCCATCCATAAAGAGAAAAACTGCACATGGGGCACCATAAAATTTAAAGTTCATTAAGTTCAGTTTCTCTCTTCCTTCCTCGTCATTTCGCTCTATTCCAAGAGTATTCAACCTACGGGTTCCATGTTCCCTGGTACGTTTTTCCATTTGGGGAGGCCAACTTGTAGGTAATGGGATATCAGGACTGGTCGGTGCGTTAACCTTCACCAGCTTTAATAGTTCTCGGCTGAGCTCATTCTTTTTATCGCCACTGACAACTACCATCTCCCAGGGCTGGGTATTTGTATAGGAAGGGCTGTTCCTCGCAGCATCAACTATCTTCTCCATGACCTCTTTGGTGATCGGATTGGATTGAAAAGCACGAACACTTTGCCTCGTCTTAATACTTTCATAGGATTCCATTACAACCTCCTCTAAAGAATGAGTAAAAAGATTATCTCTCCTCTTAATATCTTAAAGTATAGCAATATTTAACTTCTATAGTCAAATCACTTTAACTATCTTGAGTGTAAGCACCACCTCTATATAGTAAATAGAATGGCATATTCTATGATGAGAAGCTAACCATTGCCATTATTGATATGGAGAACCTCGTTTATATTTTTCATGCTGTTCCAACCAGGTATATGGAAGGAAGGGATAAAGCTCCGGCTTCTTACGGTATACAGTCCTTCACTTATTCAGGATGGGGAACAACAATGAGACATAACTATGACCAGGATATAAATAAGGAAATAACTTTTCTTAGAGTTGATCCTACAGCAACAAAAATGTTAGCTACTAAGGCCAAAATTGTAGGGGATATCGGCTTAACGCTTCTAAGATTAATTCTATCATTACAACCTGAGCAAATACTCATTCTTTCTGAGCCAATTTTTCTGCTTCTTATAATCAGGTATAAGAATCCGGACTTTGTTCCAGAAAGATTGGGAGTGGTTTTTCTCAATCAGATGAACCAGTTCATGGACAACCACATAATCAACGACCGGTAGTGGTGCCAAAACCAGTCGCCAGGGAAAGTTAAGATTACCTAAATGAGTACAGGAACCCCATTGTTTTTGTGCATTACCAATTTTAACTTGATTATATTTAAATCCCCTCTTGTTAGCATACCAATTGACTCTTTGGGACATTTTCTCATAAGCCGCTCTCTTATACCAGGAAATAAAAGCTTTCCTACCGTTAACCACATTTTTTTGTAGATAAAAATATCCATTTTTCAAAGATAATGGCTCTGCCAGCTTGTTAGTTTGAACTACCTTCAACCGGTAAAATTTACCCAGGTATAGATAGCTCTCCCCACTGACAAATTGTCTCTGAGTAAACCGCACATCTCTGGATAAAATTTCCTTTTTCTTATTCTCCAACCATTTGTGGTGCTTTAAGATGACTTTCTCAATAACATCATAATCCACCCTGAAGGGTGCCCTTACGATCAAGGTGGCATCATCACATACCTGTAGCGCAATCGTTTTTCTCTTAGAGCGAATAATCTTTTTTATTTGCATAGACTCACTCTCAACAAAAAGGATTTGGATTTACAGAAAATTTGAATTTAAAGTGTTGAGATCTCATTCCAGTAATATCTATTCATAATGGAGAAAAAATGTATAAACCAACAGACTTCTAATAGACATTTATTTTATTTAACTGCTTTAAGCAGTCTTACAAACCCTTTTAAATAATTTTTTTCTTCAGTGTGGGAAAATCCTTGATCCAATAGAATACCTTTCCAATCTCGTTCCAAATAATCATAAGCATATTTACATTCTATTGCTTTGAATGGCAGTCGAAAGTATACTGGAATTTTTTCAAGTGCAAACTCCCCATAATCAAGTATAAAGAATTCTCCTCCCCGGTTTAAAACCTTAAAAGCATTCTTAATTACCCTTTCTCTAACCTCATGTGGGAACCCGTGCAAAACGAATGATATCAAAACCTTGTCAAATTCATCGGAAAAGGGAAGAGGTTCATCTATTCTCATTTTTTGAATACTTACATTGAGATACCTGCTGCACTTCTTTTTAAATCTGGAAATCATTTCTTCGCCAATCTCCAGAGCGAGGATTCGCCCCTTATTAGAAAGGTATTTCACCATAAAGCAATCATTATATCCACTTCCTGCACCCAAATCGATAATCTGGTCAGATGGTTCTATCTTTATATCCTTGATTACCTGATTTATAAAAAACTTGTAACCTCCCAATGAGGCAATGTTTAATAATGTCTCATAATATCGTGCTGTCAGCCCTCTAATTTCAACCTTAGAATCAGGATAAAGTTTTCCCACTATATTATTTAACCATCCTTATTTTTATCATAACCCACTGAGGCATTCGTTCTTATAAAATTATATCCCAGGAACGAAAAAAGAATGGGTCTTTTTTGTATGGAAACAAAATACGAATTATATGTTTCAACGACAGGTTGTAAAGGTCATCTGCCTATTTTTTTATGATGGTCATGTTCTGATTGCATGCAATATTTTTTAATTAAACTTATTGCTCTTTCCGGATAATCAGTTATGATTGTATCAACACCTTCGTTGATCATTTTAGTAATGTCTTCCTCATTATTAACAGTATATACATGTACTTTAATTCCATTTTTATGACTTTGTTTAATAATTTCACCTGAAATACATAAATAATGTGGATTAATAGCGTTCGACCCAACATACCTGGCATAATCCCATGGGTTATATAAAATTTCACCATATAAAATACCAGTCATGATATCAGGAGCTATCTTACTTATTTTATGAATACTATAATGATTAAAAGATGACAATAGCACCTTTTTGTCCAATTTATATGATCTAACAATACTGATTACCTTTTTTTCAAGATCAGGATACTGTATTAATCCGTTTTTTAGTTCAATATTAATCATATCGCATTCCTTGACAATTTCTAATGCTTCTTCTAATGTTAAAATCTTTTCTCCTTTATATTTCTCAGAAAAAGACATCCCTGCATCCAATGCTTTCATTTCTTGTAATGTAAAATCCTTTATATAACCTTTACCATTTGTTGTTCGATCTACTTTTTCATCATGAATAATCACTAATTCCTCATCTTTAGTCATCTGTACATCAAATTCTACTCCGTCTACTCCCATATCAATGGCTAACTGAAAAGAAGCCGCCGTATTCTCCGGGGCAAGGATAGAAGCACCACGATGTGCTAAAATACAGGTATTCATTGTATAATCTCCATCTTAATCTTTACTTCTTACCAGGCTATTTCCTTATTTTTTCATCTTTCGTACTTTCTGGTTCAAAACTAAGTAACAAAGTCACCTGACATGGGAAATCGATTAAGAGTTTTTGAACGGCTCTATAATAAAGAATAGGCAATAAGAAGATAGGTATATTTTGCTGGACCTAGACCTCAAATACTTTCTCTCCTGAAGATTCTTGTGCCAGTTTAATAAATCTTTCCCTATTTCAAGACCTAATTCGATTTGACAGCATTCCCAAAACGATATTACATAATCCCATTACATCAATATCTTTTAAAAATTTATTCCATCCTTCTTCCCCTTCTAAAGTACGCTCAGGTTGCCCATAATTAGTAAGATAGACAATCACAAGATCATATTCAGGATCAATGAAAAGAAAAGTTCCTGCTCCCCCCATCTTTCCTATAGCTTTTTGAGAAACTAAATCTCCAAAGAAAGAATAATTAGAAAAAGCATATTCCCAGAACCAGGTCTTGGGGCCACTTAAAATATAGTGAAGATAGGAAGAAGGAATTTCGTGCATACCGGCATTGGTTATGCCTTCCGTCATTTTATTTACCGTAATCTCCCCTAAAATTCTCTGACTCTCGTACATACCCTTATGCAAAATCATTTGAGAAAAAACAAACATATCTCCAGCAGTAGAAAAAAGTCCATCAGATCCCAGTACTTCACCTAAAGAATGTTCCAAATCCTGTGTAAGTTCCCCTCTTAATAAACGACCATTGTCCGATTTTCCAGTAGCTGCACAATTTGCTTTCTCCTGAGGGTTAAACATAGTATTTTTCATACCCAGGGGGTCAAAAATCCATTCTTTAGCCGCTGAAGACAAAGGCCTTCCCATAACCTGCTCCAACAATTTTCCTAAAATCCGGCAGGAAACATCACTATAAAAAACTTTAGTCCCTGGTTGATAAGCTAATTCTTGCTTATAATGCAAACTCCAGGCTCTTTCTAAGTCTCCCTTTGATGCAGCTTCTTCACAACCTGCAGGGTCATCCAAAGGAATTCCCCCAGTAAAATTCAGGAGATTTCTTATGGTAATTTTTTCTTTCTCTCGGTTAGTTCCAAATTCCGGAATATAGTTTATTATCCTGTCATCAAGACGTACCTCCCCCTCTTCAACTAATTTGAATACCAGGGGGAGGGTTACCATTACTTTAGTTATTGATTCTAGGTTAAAAAGCGTATTTTCATTTACTTTGTCTGTCTGCCTGGACGAATCCTTCACCATAGAACCAAGAGATAGATTTAACATTATATCTCCTTGGCAGCCTATTAATACCTGGCACCCGGGATATAATCCTTTATCTATCTTTTTGTTAATAAATTCTTTAATCTTTTTTTCCATATTTTCTCCTAAATAATCCAAATTATGAAGTTATGCCTTCTTCTGCTGTTGGTTTAAAAATTATCCGTGCTATGATCATGATAATGATTGTTGGAATGATCCAGCCTATCCCCTGCCCTCCCAGCGGCATTTTAGATGCAATATTTGAAATAAAATTATTGGTAAGTCCATAAAAAGAAAGCATATCACCTAATCCAAAAAATATTGCTACAATAATACCAACCGCCACTGTCTTTTTAATTCTTTCAAACTTTGCATATAAACCACTTAGAATAATCACAACAATAGAAGGGTATAATAAGACTAACCAGGGAACAGTATAATTTATGATTTTACTTAATCCTACTAAACCTAAAACAAATCCAGCAATGGTTGCTAGTGTAACTATTGTACGATAATTGAGTTTACCCTTACTCATCTCAAGAAACATGTCCCCAGCCATTGAAATAATGGCAGCTGCAGTTGTGAGACAACTAAAAGCCATTATGATAGCAAAACTAACCAAACCAACTTGTCCTAATAGACCCTGTGAAATCTCAGTAGAAAGAACTCCTATTGGCGCTTCCGGATAGAAAGAACCTGAAGATGCACCTAAATATACAAGAGCAGTAGAAGTAATCCCCAAGAGCACAGCTGCAGACAATCCAATAACATTTAAATTGACACTTTGGTCTTCTTTTGTTTTTATATTCCGTATACTTAATTCATGCAAAACCCATCCACCGAATAAGAGTGCCGCTATCGCATTCATCGTATTATAAGCTTCTAACATTCCGGTGCTTAAAACGTTAGGTAGGATCGGAGCTTGTGGGGCAGCAAGTGGAGTTGCAATCCCTTTTATAACTAAAATAACTACAAACAATATTAGAATTGGAGCTAATATTTTACCTAATTTATCCATAACTGTCACCCTTGTATAAGCAACATAAAAACATATCAAGAAAAATACTGCCAATGTAAGCCATAATGGTACACTGGGGAATAGCGGTAAAACTGCCATCTCATGAGTAGCCGAAGAAACACGAGGTAAAATAAAGAAAACAGTAATCAGGATTGGAATAGCTGTATAGATTTTTCCGAAAAAATCACCTAATACGGTAGAAGCAATCCCAGTTAATGATTTATTCTGATGGGCACAGGCTAAATAGGCTAACCAAACACCAACACTATTAACTATCATGTACCCTAAGGCAGCAATAAACCAGCTTGTCCCTGCTCCCCTTCCTAAAATTGGTGGGAAAATAAGATCCCCTACACCAAAATGGGAAGAAAACATGGCTCCTGATATGACGATCAAGACAGAAATAGGTAATAAATTATTTTTACTCATCTTTCACTCCTTTACTTATATTTAAATTATATTTTTTATATTATAATCACATTTGTCTACTACCACAAGATAAATCTAAAAAATATATGCACAATATTAATCTTTTAGTAAATCATTTTATCGCATTCAAGCCTACTTTTCTCAATATTTTACCATCATCTTCTTGCAATATCTTTCCCCAAAACGATCCCTTTCCAGCGGTGATCTCCAAACCGACAGGATTCATCTTACTTTGGCTGTCTTTCAAGTCAGGTTCTGTTAAAATCGTTCTTATTTCATTTTCAATATTAACAAAAGGTGCCAGAGGAATGGTACTTTTTATATTTGAGAAAAGAGTAAAAATTTTATCCTAATCTACAAGCTGAGGAAATAAGTGATCATACCATCCATAATGGCTCCGGCAAATTCTCTCTGATACTCTGATTGAAGGAGATACCAGTTATCATCCGGATGCATCATAAATGCTGTCTCAATCAAGACGCTTGGGACCTCTGGATACCTTAATACGACAAGATCACTTCTTTGCCAGACTCTTGCCCGGGGAAGTCCTATCCTTTCTACTAAACTATCCAGTATAATTTCGGCCAGTTTCTGATTGTAAGCATAATTATAAATTGTCATATGGCCGTGATAATTAATGGCATCTGCTCCTATAGCATGGGCATTGGCATGAATACTGAGGAAAAGATCGGCATGATGTTCAAGAGCCAGATCTATTCGTTCAGAGAGATCCATATGGATATCCTCACTACGGGTCATAATGACCTCTGCACCTCTATCTTCCAGTATGTCGCGGAGAAACTTTCCGATCTCCAGCACCACATCTTTTTCATGAATATCCCCAGGGCCGATAGCGCCCGGATATTGGTCTCCATGTCCCGGGTCAATCACGATAATTCGCCCTTGCAGAGGATTATCCTCTGAAATCTCGGGTGGTTTACGCATCCTGATTACCAATTCCGTCCCCTCCCAATGGTAATCAAGCCCGACCATGGGCTGATTCAATTCGATGGTTATCAGTGCTGCATCAGGCCCTTCTTCCGGGAGAGGACACTCAATTTCAATTTTTTGTACAGAAGGTGCTTCTCCTTCTTGCTTAATATTCTCACCTTTTTTGACACCATATAAAAATAGTTTTAATTGTTGATGTTCCTCTTCTATAAGATCTTCTATCAGAAAGGGGACACATTCCCGAGTATTCAAACAAACGGTAATTTCATTCCAGGTTTCACTCATAGCTATTTTGGAAAGTTCGGTAAAAGGTTTTTTAATGATATCTGCCATCTCCTTAACATCACCCTGGTGAATCAGATAATTTTCTGCACCCAGCTTGAGACGTAGATAATCTCCAGCAACCCCAATCACTTCCAATAGGGTTCCCGGGAGCAGATAATAACCTACTAACTGGGTGGGTAGACCATCCCCGCCCAAAGTAGAACCGTGTAAAATGAAAGAATCAGCTCTAACCCGATATATTCTGGTTCGATTGCCTGTGACTTCCACAATATGTGAAGGAAGACCGGAAGCAAAACGAACTTTACCCGGTAATTCACAGCTGACTTCTTTATCGTCTCTCCTGAGCGTAACTGTAATCACCTGAGGTTCTGTTTCTCCCAATAAGGGAATATCTTCGGTTTGCAGGGTATAACTTCCCAGATAGAGCCCTCGACCCTCCAGTGGCAAGGATAAATCATCTATTTCCTCCATGGAAACTTTATTTGAGTTAGAACCGATTTGGAACACTGCCTCGGCATCCGGACTGCCCTGAATAATAACTCTCAACTTATCACCTTTTATGAGTGTCTGGTCCTGTTGGGGTTGCCTATGAGTAGGATGAATGGCCAGTGGATCTCTCGGTAATTCCTCCCATAAACGAGGATAGAATACCGTTCTCTCGATTAATGTTCGTTCTCTACCCCTGCTGGCAGCAACAACAATCGGAAACTCTTCCTCTTCTGGCACCTCTACCAGGGTAAGAAAATTACCGGTCCTGTAATCGAACTTTTTCACTTCCTCATTATTGACGGTCACTTTTACGGAAGATGAAGGACCAGTTGTACCAAAGACAAAAAGAGGGCTGCCCCATATCCTCTGTTCTGATTGCGAGGGATAGGCTACCTTCAAAGATGGTGCTTCCTCCCTTTCTTGTTCCTGCCAGTGTCTTAATTCATCTAAAAGCTCCCCAGAAAAGCCATTGTCATAAACTTCCCTGACATAAGCCCTCTGTTCATTTTCCGGTAATTTTTCCAATAAGTCGATAAATTCTGTTTCAGATGTATCCAGATCTTCCAGGGAAGCAAGATAAAAGATAAAGATAGTGGGAAATTTACCGTTAAGATATTCCCGTACATTCATGGGAGATGAAAATGAGGTGATATAAATTATCGACAGGATAAAGATTAAAAGTAATAATGTGCAAATTATTCTTTTCATTTATCTGCCCTCTATCATAAATGTTAATAATTTTCTCGGATAAAATACTCAACATCGTACTTGTTTCCTTTAAAAGGTCCGGGATTTGCCAGTTTAAGGGAGGTCAGTGCCACCGCAAATAGTAAGGATTGATCAATGTTGTTATTCAGTCTCTTGGATAGATAAGAAGAGAAACAGGTATCCCCACGACCGGTTCTACCCGATAAATTCCTGGGCTTCAGGGGATAGTGAAAGAAATTAGAGCCATTATAAACCAAAACCTTGCTATGATGGGTAATCATAATTTCTTTAGCACCCCATTGATGCAGTATTTCGGCAGCTCCCGAAAGATCATTTTCTCCAGTTAAAAATTCTGCCTCTGCGGCATCGGTTTTCAAATAATCAATGTGGGGCAAGTAAAGCTCTTTATCCTTCCAATTTTTATAGACCAGTTTCCCCTCCTCTCCTACATTCCGTAAAAACCCCTGAATATCAACCGCAATTTTTGCTTTTTTGGCAAGTAATTTAATCAAATCACTTTGATATTCGCCATAAATGAGGCTGGCAAAATGAATGACCCGGGCAGTCAATTTTTCAGGAATATCTGAAATAAGAAAGGGATCGGCAGTAGCCAGGGCAGTACTGATTCTTTTTTCCCGACTTTCATCCAAGTACTCATTTCTGATGGAGGTTGTCTTTTTGGAGGGAATTAAATAAATATCTTTTTCCGAGACATTCAACTGATGAATGCTATGATTATCCGAGGGGCTCAACTTGGTCAGGACTGCAACTTTCTTACCTAAAGATGAATAAACAGAGGAGGAATAGAGAATTGCTCCGCCTACACTTTTCTCCTTTTTCTGAAGATAAATATTCTCATCCAGTGAGATATGTCCGATAACAAAAAAATCGTAATTTTTCATAAGTCCCTCATGCCCTAATGTCTATTTTATTCCGGTTTTAGAAGTATCTTGATTCCTTCTTTCTTTTCCATGAGTTCAAATCCTTTTTCCCAATCTTTCATAGATAACTTATGCGATATTAAATCTTTTGGGTTAATTGATTGATCTGCCAAAAGACGCATGGTTTTTTCCCATGCCGACCAGGTATGAGAAAATGAACCGGTAAATTCAATCTCCTTATAAACCATCTGATCAACAGGGAATTTTATGGTATTGCCAACTAAACCTAATTGGGTATATTTTCCTCCTTTTCTAATTAGGGAAATACCGGCATTTATACCCCCCTCGGACCCGGAACATTCCAGAATAACATCAAAATTCCAATCATGGTTCTTCTCCTGGAATTCCTTTAATTGCTCATGAAAAATAAATTCATCAGTACCAAATTTTTTAGCTAATACTAATCTGTCTTGATCCTGTTTGGTACCCATGATAAATACATGTGCACCGGATATTTTTGCCAACTGACTAGAAATTAAACCAATGGGACCGGGACCAATGACCAAAACCTTTTCTCCGGGTGAAATGCGTGTTCTTTCTAAGACTGCATGCACACAACATGCAATCGGTTCAGATAAGGCACCTTCCTGGTAGTTAGTATTCTCAGGAAGCATAAAAATATTTTTTTCCGGTACGATAACATATTTTGTAAATGCACCATTTACACCACTACCAATGGACTGTCTTT
Source organism: uncultured Atribacterota bacterium (assembly GCA_964428905.1). GTDB lineage: Bacteria > Atribacterota > Phoenicimicrobiia > Phoenicimicrobiales > Stramentimicrobiaceae > CAYSAA01. Next base: position 14,926 of record CAYSAA010000194.1, on the reverse strand, counting down.
CTAAACAAAGATTGTCTCTACCTTGATGACAATAGCTACAGTGCCCACAGGTAATCATAAACGTCCTGGCACTTACCCTATCTCCTAATTTACAAGTTTTAACATTCTTGCCGCACTCTGTTACTTCCCCGGAAAATTCATGTCCTAAGACAACAGGAGGATTATAAGGATATTCATCTCTATAGATATGAACATCTGTTCCACATATACCAGCCCATTTTACTCGTATTTTCACCTGTTCCTGTTCCGGATAAGGTTCCGGGACATCACGCAATTCAATATTACCCACACCTTTTTTTACTTTTACTAAAGCCTGCAAATAATCCCTCCTTCATATATAGATTAAAAGCAATTCGGTAAAAGATTAAAATAGCTATCACCTAAGAACAATCATTTGAGTGATAGCAATTCTATCAGGATTAGCTTTAATGTTTTTTTATTTATCATATCTTTATAAAATGATAACTAAATAATATTTTTAAGATGTCTTGATGAAATTCTTAATATCAGCCAATATGTCTTTGGTTGTTAATTTAAATTTCTCTTTCATCTCATCATTGGAACCTGATTTACCAAAAACATCGTTAACACCGATGCGTTTTATTCTGACAGGATGGTATTCGGTCACTACTTCAGCGACTGCTGAACCAAGCCCACCTAATATATTGTGATTTTCCACAGTTACAATTCTGTTTGTTTCTTTCGCTGCCCTCACGATTACCTCTTTATCGATGGGTTTTAGGGAGCTCATGTTGATTACGCGAGTTTCTATGCCTTCTTGGGACAAATTTCTGGCTACTTCCATCACTTCTTCCATTAAATAACCTGCAGAAATTATGGTTAGATCTTTTCCCTCTCTAAGTGCATAAGCCTGGCCCAGTTTAAATTGATAATCTTGTGGAAGATAAGTGGTAATCGGGTCTCTACCAATACGTAAATATAAAGGTCCATTATACTGATAAGCAAACTTTACAGCTTCCCTGGTCTCTACAGCATCAAGTGGCTCTACCACAGACATCTTTGGAATTGAACGCATAATGGCAATATCTTCCATTGACTGATGAGTGGCTCCATTCATACCTACAAATAATCCGGGATAATTTCCCACGATAGTCACATTTAGCTGAGGATAGGCAACTGACACTGTGACCTGATCACATGCTCTACGTGAAGCAAAAACACAGAAGGTAATGGCAAAAGGAATGAAACCAACTGTACTCAAACCAGCAGCAAACCCAATCATATTTTGTTCAGAAATACCCATCTCAATAAATTGTGTAGGAAAAAGTGTTTTAAACTGTTCAATTTTTGCCGATGGTACAATATCAGCATCTAAAACCACTAAATCTGACTTCTCTTTGCCCAATTCAATTAAAGTTTCTCCTAAAGCCACGCGAGGTGCAATTTTTGCTGGCATTTAATTTCCCTCCTTCATTTGTTCAATAATATTCTTAATCCTTTCACTATTACACTCTAAATCCTGTAAAGCCCGAGAAACTTCTTCATAGCTCATAGTAACAGCATGACAATTTACCCAATTTTCATAGAAAGATATCCCTTTCCCTTTGACAGTATGGGCAATAATAACTGTAGGTTGTCCTTTTACAGTCTTTGCTTCATCAAATGCTTCCCTGATTTGGCCTAAATCGTGACCATTAATTTCTAAAACTTTCCAGTTAAAAGAATGCCATTTAGCACCAAGGGGTTCTAAGGGCATGACTTCACTAACTTTACCTGAAAGAGCTAATTTATTATAATCAACGATAACTACTAAATTATCAAGCTGAAATTTACTCGCACTCATGATTGCCTCCCAAACCTGGCCTTCCATCATCTCTCCGTCACCTACCATACAATATATGCGAAATTTTTTCCCTCTTAATTTTGCACCAAGGGCCATACCTGCTGCAGCAGAAAGCCCCTGCCCCAGGGCACCTGTACTCATATCAATTCCCGGACATATTTTCATATCGGGATGGCACTGAAGAATACTATCAACGGTATCCAGAGTTAATAAGAGTTTTTCATCAAAAAATCCCCTCTTGGCTAAAATGGCATATAACGCCGGACAAGCATGACCTTTGGATAGCACAAACCGATCTCGATCTTCCCAATCAGGTACTTCTGGATGAATGTTTAACTCATTAAAATAAAGAACAGTAACTAATTCTGTCATAGACATGGATCCTCCGGCATGACCAAAACCAGAATGACCAATCATCTCTACCACTTTAATCCTGATTTCTCTGGCAATCTTTGATAATTCTTCAATATCAGTTATTTTTTTCTCTACCATTGCTTCCTCCCATTAGAAACCATTAGAATCTTTTAAATCATATCATGCTATTTTTATCAGTTCTCAAAATTTAAATCAATACTTTAAGAATATATTAACCGTTCTCATTTCTAATTCTATAATATAAGCAATTGCCCTTCTGGATTAAATCTCTGATACAAACCTTTTCTGATTTCCTGTTTTTCCTGATAAGACGAAATATGATTATAATCACTTTCCTCCCAGGATGGCATAGTTAACAATACCTGTTCGAATTCTTCAAGTAGCTTATTCTCGAATTCTCCCCGGTAGCTTTGTTGAATAAAATGGTCCAGAGCTTTGGAAAAACGATTCCAGGATTCCTGTTCATATCCCGGAGAAACTGGATAAAAAAGTCCCTTATTGGCTTTCACAGCCTTTAAATCACCATTCCCGTCTCCCAGCATCAATACCTGATCATCCTGATAATGACCGGCTTTTTTAGCCACCTCAATATGATGGCCCTTGGAACCCATTTCCTGTCCGGCAATCATCTGCACATATTGAGCTATGCCCTGAGCTTCCCAGTAATTTGCCAGGTCTTCATAAGGTGTTTTTGATACCACCAGGACATCTGCATATTTCGCCATGAGTGCCAGAGATTCTTTTACACCATCAAAAGGCGGTATTTTGGCAGAAATATAGGGAAAAGTTCGATTTACGGCTTCACTCCAACCCAGTAATTTGTATAAAGCAAAATTATGTGAATCATTGTCAATGAATTTCTCCAGGCTGGGATTACCCAGACCAAGTTTATTCTCTTCGGCAAATTGAATATAGGCATCTAATGATTTACTGTCCGGCAATGCAATATTTTTCTGTTCTAATACACTTTGTACATCTTTTCTTTTTTGCAAAGCATTGAGAGTAAACTGGATGGCAATAAAACGATTACAACCGCGATCGACTGAAAATAGGTTATAATATTCTGCTACCTCTCTAAAATAAGATTCAATACCCCACAATTGATAGAATTCCATGAAATGGGGGTGGAAGATAAGCATCTGCTTACCATTCATATTATCAGTGATACAGCCGTCTGTATCTATGGCAATCAAGTAATCCTTGGTCTTTTTAAAACCTCTTAACTGCTGTTCCGCATCTTCTTTAATCTGTTCTTGTGTTAATCTTGGTAAAGCCATTTATTTTCTCCTTTTTTTAAATAGAGTAATAAGTGATGAGTACTTAATAATAAGCAGTTATGATTTGAAATTCAACTGTAAACTGGTAACCGAAAACTGAAAACTATTCTTGCTTATCAATAATTACTTATTACTTGTTACTTATCACTATATTTGGACTATCACTTGTTACTGATTACTTATTTTTATATTCCGTGGGTACGTATTCACCACATTTTGGGGGAAGGTAAATATCTTTAAACCTGGTAAACTCAGGAAGAGAGCCACCGATTAAAGGCATAGCCCAGTGAACAAAGTCATCTGTTACATCAGCCTTGTCGGCAGTAATCCATTCTCTGGGAAATTCTCGCTCCGAATTGGCAACAACTTCTAAGGGTACCTTATCAAACTTTACCTTGTAGTCATCTCCGGGATCCCTGATAATTGTTGACATGTAACCATCTTGGCCGCATAATGCCAGCCTGGCAGAATAAGCACCAACCTGGTAGGCCTCTTCCCGGTCAACTTCCGAAACGTAGGCAATCTCTCGTCTCTGTCGAGTGCCTGGATTTTCTGAGCGGGCAATACCAGGGACAATCAAACGGCTCTTAGCTCTCCCCTGTTCATTTTTTCTGTCCTGACCGTTTAGATAATTTATGAGTAGCTTTCCTACTGTAAGGCCACTGGCACTAAACTGAGCATGACCAAAACTATCTTTTACTATATATAAATCACCTAGATTAACCCCTTCTCCAATAACTACCATACAACGACCAGATTCTTTTAACTCTTTGTTTACTTTTTTTGTAATGAATGCTAAATTAGCCTGAAAATCATCTTTAGAAAGAGCTTCAGGTAAAAATATTTGTAAGGGCATTTCCCTCTTTGGGTCTGCCAATCGGGCTGCAGCAGGAATAAATCCAATTTTTCTCCCCATAACTGTAATAACCAAAACCGGATCACTGGTATAGCTAGCCTTGTTTTCTTCATTTGCCTCCAGGATATTAATAGCTAAATTTCTGGCAACACTACCATACCCAGGGTCATGATCACAAATAGCAAAGGTTCCGTCAGACTGTAAAGTGCCTCCCACATCATTATCAATCGTTTTAGGCATACCAATAGCAATCAGATCTAATCCCTGTTCCTGTGCCACTTTGCTTACTTTATGAGCAGTATCCATGGAGTCATTGCCCCCGCAGTAGAAAAAATAACCAACTTTTTGCTTCTTAAAAACTTCCACAATTCGGTTTAGATCTTCATCACTTTTTATTTTATAGCGACAACTCCCCAATACACCTGCCGAAGGTGTCTGTGATAATAAGTCAATTTCATGTTTGTCCTGTGCTGAAATGTCAATGAATTCGTCTTTCAATACACCCAAAATTCCCATTTTGGCACCCAGGATACTTCCTACCTGGTCTGATTTCATTAGTACATCGATAGCACCTTTTATAGTGCTGTTAATTACTGAGGTAGGTCCACCCGATTGGGCAATAACGGCATTCCTCATTTTGTTTCCTCCTCTTTCAAAAATTTTAAAGAGTAGAATAATTAACAATTATGTATTTTCTGATTCTTTCTTTCTTAATTTATAGAGATATTTCCCCCCATGTTCAATCCATAGTTTGTCGGATCCCATAAAATCTTCCTTGCGAATGGAATCAGGATCCCGATAACCCAGTCCGACATCATAACAAACCCTTGCCGGCACTCCAGTGGCTAAGGTTACCTGAAAATCAAAATTTTCTTCTCCTATCTTTGGGTTATATTTCCCTGGACCCCTGACATTAATAACATGGGCAGCAACATTACGGGAAATATCCGGATGCTCTTCTATATACTTATATACATATTCTTTACAATGATAACCTAAATTTTTTATACTCTTGTCCATCTCTTCTTGAGAATGGAAACAATGAATATGGGGAGCATAGATAATAATTTCACCTCCCCTGGCCATGACACCAGGATATTGCAATTTATAAGAACCCTTACCGGCAGTCCATACCTCATCATAACATGAATCAAGCACTTGAACTGCCTTTTCTATAGGTTGATCGATATAAACAACATGAATTTGGGAACTTGCTTTGGCAGCTGCCTCATAAGCTTTAATAAAACCTTCAAAATCTACTCCTGTATACAATCCTTTGGGAATAATTTTATTTTTTTCACCTTCCTCAAAAACCATATTGAAGGAAATAACAGGTGCTTTTATCGTTTTAAAAATATAAGAAGAACCTTTATTAATGACTCTTCTAGCCGGATTATCAACTGAACCAATGATATCAGGAATACCAACTAGCACAGCTGCCCAGTGAAACAAGTCAATCACTTCCGGCCCGGAGATACCCGGTACAAAAACTTTTAATCCACCGGCGTATCCAGCTGCTTCATGAGGAGAAGTGCCACTTATGGTAATAATCAAATCATAATCCTGAATAATTAAACGATTAACAATAGCTGGAATAGATTGATTTAATTCATTTTTAGTCTGATTGGAAACAAAAGAGGCATCAATCTCACCGACTTTAACCAACTGTTCGGGATGATCAAATTGATGATTGTATAAATGATCAAAAACCAGGCCATTTTTTAATCCTAACTTGGTTATTATCTCCTGTTCTGTCATTTTTCGATGAGTTCCGCCGGCATTAAGACTGTCAATTTCAATCATATGTTTCTTTTTTAATTCATGATAAATTAAAGGAACCAGACGATCCGTAAAATCAACCCGAGTATAATCCGAATGAATCAGTAAGACTTTCTTCACCTGATGAAAATCTTTCAGGGTTTGTACCACGATTTCATTCAGTTGTTTATCTGTTAATTCTCCTTGAATATCTTCTATTGATAACATAATATTCCCCCTTTATAAGTAATAAGTGATGAGTAATAAGTAATAAGCTAAGAATCTGTGTACATCTGGTTTGATATTATTCCTTCAAATCTTATATTAATCCATTTACCAATCTTTGTATTAATTGAAGATCATTTAATAAAGTATCTAAATTATTTAAATATCCTAACCTGCTGGCAATAATCATTTGTGTTTCGAGTTCAGCTAATGAACCTAAAGCAATATACAAAAATTGAATAAATTCTTTTTTAGAACTTCTAGCAGCCCCCTCAGCAATATTGGAAGGTACAGAAACAGCCGATCTTCTTATCTGATTTGTTAAACCATAAATTTCTTTATCGGGGAAAGATTCAGTTATTTTATAAGTATTACTAACCAAATCCACGCTTTTCTTCCAAACTTCCAGATCTTTATGATTCCTTATTTCTTTGTTCATTACTAACCATTTCTGCTAATGAGATATTTTCATTTACTGTTAATTATTACCCATTACTAATTACTTGTTACTGATGACTGATTTTACCATTCCTCTTCCGGACGCCCGGAAACCATCCATTGGGTATGAAATTCCTTCCATTTTTTATCTTTATTTAAAATAATTTCAGGATCATCCGGGCTCTTGAGTTTAAAGTAGCCGTGGGCTCCAAAATAATCTCGCTGGATAGCTGCCACCTGTGCAGAGACCATAATCGGACTTCCCAGTTGTAAAATATAATCAAAAGAACCATCCATCGCCGGGATGGGAACACCTGCTTTATGTGCAAGGTCAATAAAGTAAGCCAGCTTTGAAAGGTTATTTTTTACCCCATTCAAAAAACGTGGTGCTACCATTAAGCTTAGTAAATCGGGATTTTCCTGATACGCTTTGGTAATCTCATCTAAGAATTGAGCCCGAATAATACAACCAGCACGCCACCCCTCAACAATATTCTTTAAATTTAAGTTAAATTTATATTCTTTAGATGCTGCTTGCAATAAAGCCATACCCTGGGCATAGGAAGACAATTTGGCCAGATATAGTGCGTCATGAGCAGTCTGAACCAATTTTTCTCGATCCATCTTTTCGTTCTCTTCTTGATATGAAGGAAGTTCCCGGGAAAGCGAAAGTCTAAGATCTTTGTCCTGGGACATTTCTCTGGAAAATACGGCAGCCGTAATTGTGGGAATAGGTACTAATAATTCTAATGCACTTTGTACAGTCCAGGTACCTGTGCCTTTCATTCGGGTAATATCAGCCACCACATCAACAAGAGAATTGCTATTCCCTTTATTCTTTTCTTTCATACTTTCGGCCGTAATCTCAATCAGATAAGAACTTAAAACATCATCCTGGTTATTCCATTTTTGTATGATTTCAGCAATTTCTTCAGAACTGAGTCCCAGAGCTCTTTTTAAAGTCCAGACACACTCACCAATTAACTGCATATCTCCGTATTCAATCCCATTATGAACCATCTTTACAAAATGCCCGGCACCATGGGGACCGATATAAGATACACAGGGTTTATTGTCCTGAGTTTTTGCTGCAATCTTCTCAAATAAATCTTGAACCAATTTGTACGCTTCTTCCTGACCACCCGGCATAATTGCCGGTCCTAACAGTGCCCCTTCTTCACCACCTGATATCCCGGTACCTATATATAAGAAACCTCTTTCTTCTAAATATTGATTACGTCTTATGGTATCTTTAAAAAAAGAATTACCTCCATCAATGATTAAATCACCTTGATCCATTAACGGAATAAGTTTTTCAATAAAATCATCCACTGCCTGACCTGCTTTAACCAGGAGTATAATTCTCCTGGGGCTTTCCAATGAAGTCATAAAATCTTCCAGGGAATAGGTTGGTATAATTTTTTTATCTTTTGCCTGGTCTCGGGCAAACTCCTCGGTCTTGGAAGTTGTACGGTTATAAACAGAAACAGAATAACCTTTATCCTCCATATTCAGGGTTAAATTCTGTCCCATAACACCTAGACCGACTAACCCAATCTTTGCTTTTTGCATTTCAATTCCTCCTTTATTTTAATTTATAGTCGTGCGTCGTGCGTATTGCGTATCGAGTACAAAATAGTATACCGTATTTGGTATAACGTTTAAAAAACAAATAACAAAAATGATAATCTCTCTTTTCATCATTTGTAGACCTGTCTTAACAGATCATTGCAGTCTCATCCGCTTATTTGCGGGTTGCTTTATATTATTTGCTTATGCTTATATTCTTACATTTATATTTGTTTACTATATACCAAATACTAACGACCAACGACTCTTCTATTTAAAAACTGAAAATTTTTTCCCTTGCAGTTATTCTACTAGTATAGTAGGCTTTGGACTCAATACTACATACTCAATACTCACGACTGTTTTTATACTCCCGAAAAAGCACTAAATCCGCCATCAATAGGAACCACAATCCCCGTAACAAAACGAGCAGCATCGGATGCCAGCCAGATACAAACACCGATTAGATCTTCAGGTTCTCCATATTTACCCATGGGAGTATGATCAATGATACACTTTCCTCGTGGTGTTAATTCTCCCTTCTCATCAGTAAGTAGATATCGGTTCTGGTTTGTTAAAAAGAACCCAGGTGCTATAGCATTCACCCTTAGTTTTTGATTATATTCCTGGGCAAAATGCACAGCCAGCCATTGGGTGAAGTTACTTACCGCGGCCTTAGCTGCCGAATAACCGGGAATTCGTGTTAAAGGACGAAAGGCATTCATGGAAGAAATATTGATAATTGCTCCTCCTTCGGCATTATTTACCATTTCTTTGCCAAATACCTGGGAAGGAAGTATGGCACCACCAAAAAGATTAAGTCCTATTACCTTTTCTAAGGCATCTAAGGGTAAGTCAAAAAATGACAATGTAGCTGAGGTCGTTGCCTCTTCTTTATTGCCTCCAGCAGCATTGATTAATATGTCAATCTTTGGAAAGTTCTTGGTAATCTCTTCTTTACAACTTCTAATTTTCTCAATATCCATTACATTTAAATAATAACCTTTGGCATCAATTCCTTTTTCTTTTAATTGATTTACCAAATCTTTCGTATCAACGATATCGGCAATGGCAATTCTAGCACCAGCCAAGCCCAATCCTTCAGCAATAACAGAGCCCAAGATTCCGGCTCCACCGGTTATCACTGCTGATTTTCCCTTTAAACTAAATTCTTTTAAAACATCTGTACTTTTCATTTACACCTCCGGTGATTTTGATTTATATCAAAGATTTAATAACTCCAAATGATGCTGGATATGTTCAGTTACTTTCTGATAATGTATTTCTTCATTTGCAAACAGCGTATTATAAATACGGTCCCTAAATTGGTATTTGCCTGTTTCATCCTTTTCTCGTAAAATTGAACCATAGGTAATATGAATTAATTGACGAGCATTATTATCGGAAAAAAGAGGAATCAACTCTTCATCTTTTAATTTCTTAATATCGGGAATTTTTTGTAAATCAGTAGATAAGAGATAGGAAAAACTATCTTTCTCGAAACATTTTAGCGCAAAATTATGCATCTCGCGGTATAGTGCAGGTTGACATATCACAACTGTTTTCATTGCTTCCAGCCAGCTGGTTCCTGCTGTCTTTACATGAAAATAGCCATCAGATTCCTCTGCAAATATCGGGTAAACCGAAAATTTATCACTACCGGAATGTAAGGATAATTTATATCCCCCCATTTCAGAAGCTATCTGGCAATGTAATTTAAACTCTTTACGGAAAGTATCAATATCACCAATATAATCAATTCCCTTTTCCCAATCCCCAATATAATGAGGGGCTAAATTTTGGAAATCAACACCTCTGCGATGTAATTCAGAGGCAATCCACAAATGGGCCAGGGGAGAGGTTGCACCTGGTGTTTCATCAATAGATACCTCAAGCTCAAACTCTCCTTTGTGATTTTCCTTTAAAAATTGATAGCATTTTACAACATGTTTAATGGCTTCTCCGTAAGTTAGTACGATTTCTGCTAAACTGTCTTGAGTAAAAACCAATTTATGGTTACCTATATGGTATTCTTTATCAAGATACAGATTTTCTATATTACGTTTTTCCGGTAATTCTCGATAATTTTCTCTTAACTCTTCTTTATTGAACTTAATAATATTATCATTTATATCGTCTGAGGGGTCTATGGTATAAAATGTAAAGCCACAATCAATGGCTTTTTGTAGATTCTCCAGGTCTTTGACATGATCCGCATCGGCACCAAATTTACCTGTGTAACCTGCCTCAAAACAGCCCCAAATTGCATTATCTAAGACTTTTTGCCAATTACTTTCCGTTCTTTCCATTTCTCTTACCGATTGCTGGGCTAACACCGGGAAGATATTCTTACTTCTAAATGCCTGAATATGGGCAGGTGTGGCAATACCTAATCGATCCCCTGTCCCAAAAGAAGGTTTCATCTGGGTACAAGAGGGTTTAAGGTAATCTAATATCAACTGAAGTTGTGCCAAGTTGTGGTGTGTCAAAGGACTTATCTGAAATAAGAAATTCACATTGCTATCATTTGTTTTTTCTTCCTTAGCATGAAAATTGAATTCTTTGACTTTTACCGGTAAGCCCGCCACAGCAAGGTATTTTCTCTGGTTATCTTTCACCATAAAGAAAAATTGTTCTCTCTTCTCTTTCAAAGAAGACGGATAAACTTGATATTTATCTCCAAAATATCTGGAGAACAAATCAATTATTTCTTGTTTTTTCATAGAATGCCTCTCATTCTTAATTTTTTCATCATGTTACTCTTATATAGGTATAGACATATTCAAATCTTTCTCTATTGATAATAAAAATAATAACATATTTTAACAGATGATAACAGTCTTGGGCATCAACAAATCTAAGCCCTATATTAAAATACAAATCTGAACTTTTAGTAATAATTCCTAAAGACAAAAATCAATAAATCTTGCTTTAGGTAATACTTTTGAAATTCTCAATATTTTCCTTTATTTGAGTTAAGAAGGTAACGGCTGTAACTCCATCAATTAATCGATGATCAACAGATAAAGTAATTTTCATAATTGATTTAATGACAATTTGCTCAATACCATCAATGATGTCTACTACCGGACAGCGTTTAACCGATCCAACTGCCAATATTGCTGCTTCGGGAGGATTAATAATAGCAGTAAAATGATCTAGGTCATACATTCCCAAATTGGATACGGTGAATGTGCCCCCTTCATAATCTTCAGGCGGTAATTTTCTTTGGTGGGCTAATTGGGCAAGTTTTTTAATCTCTTCAGACAACTCGATGATACTTTTCTCGTTAGCATCTCGAACAACCGGTACAATCAGTCCCTCTTCTATGGCCACCGCAATTCCCATATTGACCTGGTCATGGTAGATAATTTGGTCATCCACCAAAGAAACATTAAGATCTATATTTTTTTCCAATACTTTGGCCACCACAAAAACAATTAAATCATTGATGGTTATCTTTATCTCGCTATCTTGATTAAATTTTTCCAGTATTTTTAGGGATTTTTGCATATTTATCGAAGAAGTAAAATAAAGATGGGGTGCTGTAAATTTACTCTGAGAAAGTCGATCACCAATGATTTTTCGTATTCCTGTATAGGGAACCTTCTTTTCAATCTTGCCCTGAATCGTATCCTTCTTTACTTTTTGCTTATTTTCATCTTGAAATTGCTTAATATCTTTTTCATTAACAATACCCACCCCTTTAAACTCTTTGAGTTGATATAAGTCAATTTTAAATTGCTTAGCCATTTTTCTGGCTCGGGGTGAAATTTTTACCTCTTCTTTGCTTACCTGACTTGTACTCTCACTTTTTTCATTTAGATTCACCTGCTCAGTTTGGGGTTGTATTTCCTTTTCCTGAGTACCTTTTTCCATTGAGCTCAACTTGCCCTGAGCTTCCTGTATCATATTTTCAATATCCTCGTCTTGCTCAGCAATAATACCAATCGGTAAAGTAACCGGTACTTCGCTGCCTTCCTTCAAAAATATTTTTCGGAGAAAACCCCCAGTACTGGCTTCTACATCAATAACCGTTTTATCAGTTTCAATTTGCAGAATGGGTTCTCTTTCTTGGACCATCTCCCCTTCTTTCTTTAACCATTTAACAATTTTACCTTTATTCATGTTAAAGCCAAGTTTCGGCATAATTACATATTCAGCCATGTTTTATCATTCCTCCTTTATTCTTGCATCATCTCTTTAATTTTCCGGTAAATTTTTTCCTGATTGGGAATCAGAGGAAATTCCAGAACCGGACTAAAAGGCATGGGGACATTGGCTGTGGTTAGCCTTTCCATCGGTGAATCCAAATCATAAAAAACATCTTTTAATATATCAGCAATAATTTCTGCTGCCACACCACACTTTTCATACCCCTCATCGACAACTAACATTCGCCCGGTTTTCTTCACTGATGAAATGATTGTATCACGATCAAAAGGAACAATGGTTCTGGGGTCAATAACCTCTGCATCTATCCCCTCTTTTGCTAATTCCTGAGCTGCTTGTAAGGCATGCAAGGCCTGGAGTGAGGTACCTACAATAGTGATATCCTTGCCTTCTTTCAAGATATTAGCTTGCCCGAAAGGAATGGTATATTCATCTTCCGGTATTTCATATTCCTTATTATATTCCATCTTGTGTTCAAAGAATATCACGGGATTATCGTCACGAATCGCAGTCTTTAATAAACCTTTAGCCTCTGCTGCAGAAGACGGTAGCACAACTTTTAAACCCGGAAAATGAGCCACCAAAGCATGCAGACTCTGGGAATGTTGGGCAGCAGAAGAACGACCACCGCCTAAGGTTGTTCGAATGGTCAGAGGTACCCTTGCCTGCCCCCCTGACATATAACGAATTTTGGCCGCTTGGTTGGCAATTTGATCCATGGCTAAGGTAAGAAAATCACTGAACATAATTTCGACAATTGGTCTTAAACCGCTTAAAGCTGCTCCCAAACCAACTCCGGTAAAGCTATTTTCAGAAATAGGCGTATTCCTGACTCGCATCTGACCGTATTTCTCAAATAGTCCAGGTGTTGCTTTGAAATTTCCACCGATAATTTCAATATCTTCTCCCAGGAAGATGACCTTTTCATCTCGTGCCATTTCTTCATCAATGGCCTCTTTGATCGCCTGGGCATAGGTTACTTTTTTCATTCCTTACGCTCCTTTCTCTTCATAAAAAATATCCTCATAAGCTTCTTTTTCCTCAGGATAAGGACTATCGACAGCAAATTTAACGGCCTCTTGAAGCATTTCTTTAACTTCTCGGTCAATATTATCCATTTCTTTCTTTGTTGCAATCTTTTCTGCCATCAATCTATCTCTAAAAGTCTTAATCGGGCAACAATTAATCCATTCTTGTAACTCTTCGTTATTTCGATACACCTTTCCGGGATCGCCTAAATGATGACCTTTCTGACGATAAGTTAAACACTCAATAAAAGTAGGTCCTTCCCCCTTGCGGGCTCTCTCAATCGCCTCACTGCTTACTCTGTTTACCTCTAAAACATCATTTCCGTTAATCGTTATGCCAGGAATATCATATGCCTTTGCTCTCGTGGAAAGGTATTTGGTATTGGTCACTTTCCGTACATCAACCGAGATGCCGAAAAAGTTATTTTCACAAACATAGATGACGGGTAATTTCCAGGCAGCTGCCATATTGATACTTTCATGAAAGGTACCTTGATTACAGCCGGCATCACCAAAAAAAGCGATACTTACCTGACTGGTTCCCCTAACTTTGATTGAATAACCTGCTCCAGTGGCAATGGGAATCCCTGCGCCCACAATACCATTCGCTCCTAAAATGCCCCGGCTGAAATCGGCAATATGCATAGTACCGCCTTTCCCTCGGCAATAACCGGTTTCTTTCCCGCAAACTTCTGCCATCATCTTCTTAAGATCAAGCCCCTGGGCAATCACATGGCCATGTCCTCGATGGGTACTGGTCACATAGTCATCTTCATTGAGATTAGCACAAATACCGGTGGCAATGGCTTCTTCTCCGATATAGAGATGGGCTAAACCCGGCATCTGGCCTTTGGAATAGACATCAATGATGCTATTTTCAAAATCTCTGATTTTTTTCATTCCGCGGTACAGTTTCAGTAATTCTTCTTTCTCTAAGCCATATTCTGAAATTGGCTTAAACTCAAACTTTGGGATACTCATATGAACTCCTTTCTAAATATATACCATAGGTACAGACCTACCCCTGATTCTCCGGGGGAAGGTGAAGTCATAAAACTGGTTCTCATTGTGATAATTACTCCTTACATTGGATGATTACTATCATTTCTTTCAAACAACCATACATTTAGGCCATTAAAATACCACCATTTATATCTAATACTACACCTGTGATAAAGGAAGCTTTCTCTGAAGCAAGAAACAAAATAGCCCAGGCTGCTTCCTCAGGTTTTCCAAATCTTTTCAAAGGTATGTTATCAGTAAATGCCTTTTTTTCTTCATCATTCCAGTTACTGGTCATCTGTGTATTAATTTGTCCTGGTGATATACAATTGGCTGTTATATTAAAAGTAGCACCGTACTTTGCCATGCTTTTAGTAAGAGCTAAAACTCCACCTTTGGAAGCAGAATAATCTGCACCAGA
>CAYSAA010000193.1:0-38211 GCA_964428905.1 uncultured Atribacterota bacterium | reverse complement strand
CCTTTCCTGATAAATCTACGCTGCTCAACTCATTATCAGTACTCCTGATCGTTCGCGCCTCTACCCCACTTCAGATAAAAAGTGAGGCAAACCAATATTTTATTGTTACTAATGTTAACTATTTTAACAATAATTTTTAAAAAGTCAAATAAACTGTATGTCGTAAATAAATGTAAATTACTTTATTTGCTCTAAAATAATTTTTGCTGTCCAAGAACAACTTTTTCCAACTACTGAAGGACATTTGTTTTCATGCCCACCAGCTTGTTCAAATGCTTCTTTTTCTTTTGGGTCTTTTAAATTAAAATTGCGTCCAAAAATTTTTCTTTGAATGTCCTTACACAATATGCTCCCATACTCGTTCATAAATTGTTGGAATAAGACATCGCCAATCTCTAATGATTTTCTATTAAACTGATTTTTTAAAAATTCTTCCCTGTCTCTGCCAAACATAAACCCAATTACTAAAAGCCCTCCCACCAATGCACCACAAGTTCCTTCAGTTGAGTTAACTCCTCCACCAGCTAGTGGGAAAGAAGCTTTTACCAAGTCTGGAAAGTTAAACTTGAATACTTTTTCTAAAGCGGCAATCACACATTGTGAACAACCATATCTTGTTTTTTCATATTCAAACCCTGTCTCATAGGCTTGTTCCAAAATATTCTCTTCTGAAAGTTTGCTGATTTCTTCATAAGCAAATATACGATTCCAATCCACTTTCCTGCTCCTTTTTTTTATTTAATTTCCTCAACAGATAAATGCTATATCATTTTCAAAAACTGTATTCTAAATCCTAGTCTAATTCTGCTTTCGCTTCAGAATCATCTTGCTACTAATAATACCAGTGAAATCTTAAAAATTGATTTAACCAATCTTACCAAATGTATACTGGTCAAAATTTTGTAGAATAATCTGTTTGGCATTTTCAATATGTTCTTCCATTAATTTAGATGCGATATCTGTATTTCTATCTTTCAATGCTTCAAATATTTTATAGTGTTCCAGGTAAGAAGACTTTGCCCTTTCTAATCGACTTAAATCAATAACACGATAGAATATATAATGGTTTTCATATTGTTCAATAAGCTTTTTTAAATGTTCGTTACCGCAATGATCGATAATAGTCTGATGAAATTGTGTATCCGTATTAATAAAGGATCTAACCGTTTTATCTTTAAGGTCTCTTTCAGCCCCCTGAAAAACCTTCTCCAACTTATCTATATCTTTTTGACCAATTTTCTGTACAGCTAACCGAATAGCATAACCTTCTAAAATTTTTCTAACATTATAAATTTCTTCCACTTCTCTTTTTGTTATTTCTCTTACATAAAACCCATTTCTTGGTATCAATCTCAATAACTCTTCTTTAACCAGGATAGAAAAAACTTGCCTGACCATACTCCTACTGACTCCTAATTCTTCGGCAATATTTCTATCAATAACACGCTCTCCCGCTTTTAATTGATGATAAATTATTCTATCTTTTATAATATCATGTACTCTTTCTTCTAAATTTGTATAAACTTCACCAATTTTTCTCATTTTTTCCTTATTAACAAAATAAGATAATGAATATAACTTAGTTAACTGTTAGGGGACCCTTCTTTTCTAACAAAAGGTTCTCAATATTTTCTTCGTCTTTTTAACCTATTCAAAATTTTTCCATACGAATTTATCTATCTTATTTTCAGTATAATCTTTTCTGCAATCTTCTCAGGATTAAATCCAACTTTTTTAGCTACCTCATCCCCAGGCCCACTTTCTCCAAATCGACGAATAAAAATTCCCAGGGAAAGTCCCGGAATAACTTCCCACCATCCCTGTCCTGTGGCAGCCTCAATAACTACTTGAAATTTGTCTCTGCCACCAATTATCTTTTCTCGATAATCCTGGTTCTGATTGGCAAATGCTTCTCGATCAGGAATAGAAACAATCCTACAGGAAATATTATCTTTTTCTAAAATATCCTTTACCTGCAATGCAGTTTGAACTTCACTCCCGCTGGCAGATATAGTGACATCTAATTTATTACCTCTTTCATAGACAATATGTGCACCTTTTCTAAAATCATTTATATCGAGCACTTTTTTTAATAGAGGTAATTTTTGTCGGGAAAGTATTAAAACAGTAGGACCATCTTTCCTTTCCAGAACAATCTGCCAGGTTGCCTTGACCTCCTCGCTATCTGCCGGACGAATTACCTTTAAGTTAGGAATAAGTCTTAATGATTCCAGCTGTTCAATTGGTTGATGGGTAGGCCCATCTTCTCCTACATAAATTGAATCATGAGTAAAGATAAACACAACAGGTAAATTCATGATAGCAGCCAGCCGAATAGCAGGTCTCATATAATCAGAAAAAACCAAGAAAGTGGAACAATATGGCCTTAATCCCTTATGAAGAGACATGCCATTACAAATAGCTCCCATAGCATGTTCTCTTACCCCAAAGCGGATATTCCGAGCATCAAAATAATTTTTCTTCACCTCCGGAAATTTATCCAAATAAGTCATAGTTGATGGCGAGAGGTCTGCTGAGCCTCCTACAATATAAGAAACTTCTTCTGCAATTTTGCTTAATATTTCACCGGAGGCACTTCTGGTGGCAATTTTTTCGCTAAAATCCATTTCCAAAAAATCAAAATTGTGAGGCAACTCTAAATGAATTCCTCTATCCCATTCTTTTCTCTTACCCGAAAATTTCTTCGACCATCTTACAAATTTTTCTTCCCACTCTTTTCTACTTTGGGCAAATCCTGTTTTTTTCTTTTGAAAATATTCCTTGACTTCATCACTTATATAAAAAGGCTTATCAATGGGTAATCCGATATTTTTTTTCAACCCTTCTACTTCTGCTGTGCCTAAAGGTGCACCATGTGCGGTATGGCTATCCTGTTTGGTCGGTGCTCCGTAACCGATATGTGTTCGGGCTATGATAAGAACCGGTTTGTCCTTGTTTTCCTTGGCTTTCATCAATGCTGCTCTTACTTCATTAATATCGTGTCCATTTACCTCTTCAATAACCTGCCAGTTATATGCACGGAACCTATCAGCTACTGATTCCGTAAAGGTTACCTCTGTCCCACATGCTAAAGAAATGCAGTTCTGATCATAGATAACAATCAGTTTTCCCAATCCCCAATGTCCCGCCAGAGAGGCCGCTTCTGAGGTTATCCCCTCCATCATACAGCCATCACTGGCTAAGACGTAAGTATAATGGTCAACAATGTTATATTCTTCAGTATTAAACTTTGCAGCCAGCATCTTTTCGGCCAGTGCCATTCCCACACCATTGGCCAATCCCTGTCCCAGTGGTCCTGAAGTAACCTCCACTCCGGGGGTATGTCCGTACTCGGGATGACCAGGTGTCACCGAACCAATTTGTCTAAAATTTTTAATATCTTCTAAAGTTATATCATAGCCGGATAAATGTAAAAGTACGTATAACAGGATTGAACCATGTCCGGCTGAAAGTATAAATCGATCCCGATCAGGCCAATTTGGCTCTTGAGGATCATGTCTAAGTATTTCAGCAAATAGAACTGACCCAATTTCGGCACATCCCAAGGGTAACCCCGGATGGCCGGAATTGGCTTTTTCGATAGCATCAACTGACAAACCTCGAATAATTTTAGCAACCTGATTTAGCATCTTTTTGCCTCCAATCTATTTTTCAGAAAATTTACATTTATTTTTCTTGAATGTAAATGGAATTATTTTATTTAAATAGCTAATATCTTACAAAACAACCTGTTCGGTACGACTTATTATCTCATCCTGTAATGCCTTACTGAGGTTATTGAAATAATCACTATAACCGGCTACCCGTACAATGAGATTTTGATATTCTTCCGGATTTTTCTGGGCAGCTCGTAACGTCTCAGCTTTTACCACATTAAATTGGATATGATGACCGTCAAGTTTAAAATAGGCTCGGATTAGATAAGCCAGACTGTCTAAACCTTTTTCACCTTCTACCAGGGATGGAGTAAATTTTTGGTTTAACAGTGTCCCACCTGTTTTGATCTGATCCATTTTGGCAGCTGATTTAATAACAGCAGTAGGCCCCATCCGATCAGCACCCTGAACAGGGGAAATTCCCTCTGATAAAGGTTCTTTGGCCTTTCTACCATCCGGAGTAGCACCAATCACAGAACCAAAATAGATGTGACAAGTAGTGGGTAACATATTAATTCGGTACTCCCCTCCCTTGGTATTTTTTCGGCCATCTACTTCCTGATAAAAGGCATTAAAAACCTCTTGCATGATACAATCAGCATAATCATCGTCATTACCGTATTTTGGTGTTTTGTTTCTTATTAAATTATAGATTTCCCTTTCGCCCTGGAAATTATCTTGTAAGGCAGCTAGTAAGGTATCTATGCTGAGATTCTTTTTATCATAAACATGATATTTGATAACCGACAGACTGTCAGTGATGGTACCTATACCTACACCCTGAATATAATTGGTATTATAACGGGCACCACCTGCATTATAATCTGTCGCTTTTTTAATACAATCACTGACTATAATGGACAAAAATGGTGCCGGCATAGAGGTAGCATACAATTGTTCGATGATTTGATTACCTTTCATTTTAATTTCTATAAAATGATGCAACTGTTTTTTAAAAGCATCAAACAATTGTTCGAAATGATCAAAAAACCTTGGATTGCCGGTAGCCAGGCCGATTCTCTTCCCGGTCAGGGGATCTGATCCATTATTTAAAGTTACTTCTAGCACTTTAACCAGGTTAAAATAGCCGGTTAAAATGTAGGCTTCTTTCCCAAACGCACCGGTTTCCACACAACCACTGGTCCCCCCTTCTCTAGCATCTACTAAACTTTTCCCCTGCCTTAACATCTCGGCAATCACTTCATCGGCATTAAAGACAGAGGGTTGCCCCCAGCCTTTTCGAATGATTTCACAGGCTCTCTTTAAAAATTGATCAGGACTTTTCTTGCTGAGTTGAATATTGGTACTGGGTTGCAATAATCTCATCTCATCAATTACCTCTAAAATAAGGTAAGTAACTTCATTAACGGCATCTGAACCATCAGGTTTCAATCCGCCATTGTTGATATTGGCAAAATCGGTATAGGTTCCGCTTTCTGCCAGGGTAACACCTACTTTGGGAGGAGCCGGTTGATTATTAAATTTAATCCAGAAACATTCCAGAAGTTCTTTGGCTTTTGCCTTATTTAGTACTCCAGTTTTAATATCCTGAACATAAAAGGTATAAAGATGTTGATCCAAATGACCTGGATTAAAGGAATCCCAGGTATTCAACTCACTGATTACTCCTAAATGTACAAACCAATACATCTGTAAGGCCTCATGAAAACTCCTGGGAGCATGGGCAGGCACCTGCTGGCAGACCTGGGCAATTTTTAGTAATTCCTTTTTCCTGTGATCATCCTGCTCTTGTACAGCCTTTTCTCTAGCCAGATCGGCATAGCGATTGGCTAATAATATGATGGCCTCGGCACAGATGGACATGGCCTTTAACTGAATCAGTTTGTGATAGGCCTGTAGATCGTTTTCATAATCTAAGAAGGTTATGCTTTGTTGGATCTCTTCTTTAAAATCAAGGAAACCCTTCTGATATATTTTGCCATCTGCAACTGTATGACCAGGGGCCCTCTGTTCCATAAATTCGGTAAAAATACCAGCCTCATAGCAGTCTCTCCAGCTCTGATCCATCAGATTAAACACTTGATGCCGAATGGATCTTTCCTTCCAGAAGGGAATCACGAACTCCTTTTGAATCTTCCTTGCCTCTTTGCTTACCCGAAAGGATATTTTTTCTCTTTTGTCAATCAAGTCAAAATCCTCTATAGCATGACAGCACAATTCAGGATAAGTAGGTGTACCACATGGAGAAATTCCACGTTCCCCAACAATCAATTCACCTTCATCAATAGCAATGCTCTTATGTTCTAACAAGTATTTAAAAGACAAAGCCCTTAAAATAGGAGCTGGTACTTTGCCTATATATTCCTGATACGCTTCGGTCATTAATTTTGCCCGCTCAATATCGATATAAGGCTGGGTAGTTACACTTATTTTTAGTAAATTTTCAATTCTGGGATTCATTTTAGCCTCCGATCTCAACCTGTAGATTTCTATTTTGAAATACCTGACACAGCTCTTCAATATGATCTTCTGAAGGTTCTGAAAAATCTTTCATCGTTTCTTTTAAGCCCAGTCTAGAATATTTTTCAAGACCCATCCTATGAAAAGGTAAAAGACTGACTTTGTTGATTTTCAGGAAATGGATCAGTTCAGCCATTTGCTCGACCTCGCCGGAGGAATCATTCATACCTGGAATAATGGGTATCCGAATTTCAATACTACTTGTTTCTCTGGAAAGTTGTCTTAAGTTTTCTAAAATCAACCGGTTTGATACGCCAGTATATTTTTTATGCTTCTCCAAGTCCAATACCTTAACATCATATAACCATAAATCAACCAGATGTACAATCCTCTTAAAATGAGACCAGGGAGCATAGCCACAGGTATCAATCGCTATCCGAATGCCTGCTTCCCGACAGGAAGAAAGCAGTTCTTCCAGAAAATCAATTTGCAGCAATGGTTCACCTCCGGAAAAAGTAACTCCTCCTCCGGATTCCTGATAGAATATCAGATCTTTTTTAATTTCCTCTAGTACTTCATCTGAAGTTACTTTTTTACCCGTAATCTCTCTGGCGTGACCCGGACAAATATCAATACAATCACCACAGGCCTGGCATTTTTTTTTATCCGTATAAGGATAACCATCTTTGACTTCAATGGCCTGATTGGGGCAAGCGGAAATACATTGATAGCTTTGAATGCATTTTTGGGAATCAAATACGATTTCCGGTTGTTCCTGCTGGCTCTCAGGATTATGACACCAACGGCAACGCAACGGACATCCCTTTAAAAAAACTGTAGTACGAATCCCCGGACCATCGTGGATGGCAAATTTTTTTATATTAAAAATAATCCCTGTATGCATAGTTAGTTATTATAATATGAAATTATAAAAATAAATACAAATATTTTTGCCTATAAGCAAATTCATCATTGTAAAATAAAAACGGGAAAGTCTCTAAAATCTTCCCCATTTTTCTATACTTTTCTTTACTTGACCTCTTATCTATCTTTTAAACAATTCTTTCCAGGATATTCAAGGGGAATTCTTCCCCTTGAGAACCCCTGAGATACTTTTTTGCTAAGGATCTACACTTATTTTTCATCCTCCTTAATATTATACAATTCGCTTGCAGAATGAAACCGGCCTCTGGCTCCGGGCATGTTCAAGGATCGTGTGACACTCACCTGATCCATTTCTTTCACATATTTAGCAGTTATGGGCTTGGCATTTCCCAATGCAATAGCAGTTAAAACAGATGATCCCATGCACTCCATCATCTGCATCAATTCCACTGCCTCAAAAACACTGTTGACACTGCACAATAGGGCACCATGGTTTTCCATTAGAAAACCGTTGGACTTCTCAATCACCGCATCAAATTGCAATGATAGAGCATCTGTGAGAGGAGTCTCATAGGGAACTACCAGCATCGGGCCGACTTCTGTTATTGGCTCCGGTAAAAAGGGCTTTGCCAATAAATCTGAACCAGCTATAGCAAACCCGGTAAGAATTGGCGGATGTGCATGTACAATTGCAGCTACATCTGGCCGCTTTCTCATGATTCGTACATGAATAGGGGTTTCACCAGTCGATTTTTTACCCTCTGGGGCAAAAACAGTATTCCCGACCAAGTCTACTGCACATATATCCTCAAAATGTATAGTTCGCTTGGGTGTTTTTGTTGGTGTAATCAATAGAAGGTTATCCTCTACACGTAAGGAAATGTTTCCACCCGAGGAAGTCACATAACCTAATTCAGCTAAGCGATGGCAAGATTCAATGATTTCATTGATTTCGTTTTCGTATTTTTTTTGAAAATTATGCATACCTTACTCCTTTTAAATGACAATATCCAAATATAATTCCTCATTTTCTCAAATCCAGCTAATACACGATTCATGTCGTGCAGTGGTAGATGGTGTGAGATAATTTTTCTATTTGTATTCAAATGGTTAACCAGTGTATCATTACCACTTTCTAACAAGTCACTTTTTCAAAGTAAATTAAAATCGAGTATTATGATACTCTCTTTTTCTTATCTTCTAAGTAAATAAACTTTTAACTTCCTGGACACGTTGTAATTCCAAGCTTTTCATAGTCAATCTTTTTCCAATCTTTCATTTTGGTTATGTCATAACCAAGAGTTATTATGAATGTAATTGTTGGCATTAAAATTTTGACCCGTTAATTTCCTAAAAGAATTTTTGACGCATCTACCAGCGCATTAACTCCTAGATAGGGCATTGCCCCGTGAGCAGATTTCCCTTTAACTTTAATTTCATATAAATAACGTCCTCTCGCTCCGATAAACAGGCAGGGATTATTTACACCTTTTGGTGCAAAGGCAGTAGCCGGTTCAGTTACAATAGCCATATCACATGAGTCTGTTATGCCATCTCTAATTAAAGCATCTGTGCCCAAACCATAAGGCCCTTCTTCGTCAACAACAGCGGCAAACAAGACTTTGCCCTGTAATTTATTTTCAATTATTTTTAATAATTCTATCGCTATCATCCCAGCAGCTAACCCTGATTTCATATCCAATGCACCCTGTCCATATCATTGATTCCCTTCAACCTGTGCAACAAAGGGATTTCTTTTCCAACCACTACATATTTTCACTGTATCCATATGTGCATTTAGAAGTATAACGGGGCCATTATTATTTCCAACTGCTGCAATTGCATTATTTCCCTTAAACTTAATCATTTTTTCGTCTGAAACTGCATGCAGCCAGGGATTTAAATGTATTTTTTCCAAATAGTGTTTCACAAATTCTGTTATTTCTTCTTCCTCGAACCAGGGACTTGGTATTTTTACTAAATCGTTAATAAGGCTTTCTACTTTCCCCCGATTAATATCTTCAGTTAACTTCTTATAATGATTTATTTTACTGGTTGTATTCACCTCTTTCTTACCAATCATTCTCCCTAAAAAAATTAGTTCTGAATAATAGGTCTCTCTATTACTCCAGCCCTTCCATCTTTTTTAAAATGATCTCCTTATACTGAATATTGTTAACCAAAATTTAGTGTTCTTGTTTAACAATTTCCACTTGGTTCATTTGGTCTATTTCACCCAACCTGACTTTAACAATCTCCCGATGAGAGGTAGGGACATTTTTCCCTACATAATCTGCTCGGATAGGAAATTCCCGATGGCCGCGATCAATCAATACAGCCAATTGAATACTTAGAGGCCTTCCCATATCAACAATTGCATCCATTGCTGCCCTGATGGTTCTTCCGGTATAGAGAACATCATCAACCAGTAATATTTTTTTCTCTGCAATCTGAAAGGGTATTTCTGTTTTCATGACAATTGCATTGGGCTGCTTTTCCTTGAGATCGTCCCTATAAAGGGTAATATCCAAAACACCTACGGGAATGCTCACTTTTTCTATGTTATAGATATAATCTGAAATCCTTCTTGCCAGATACTCACCTCTTGTCCTGATTCCGATAATACCTATGTCTTTTACACCTTTATTCTTTTCCATAATCTCATGCGAAATTCTTAGCAAGGTTCTATCAATATCCCTTTTGTTCATAATGATAGATGTATGTGAATATTCCAAGGTAATACTCCTTTTTTTCAGACCACCTAATTAGTTACAAAAAAATGAATCTAAACCAAATATATAAAACTATATCCCTTTGCTACACTCTGGCAATCCCTTCTTCAATAACATCCAATGCTTCTTCTATCTGCTCATCAGTTATAACTAGAGAAACTAACATTCTTAAAAGGTTCTTATTGATGCCAGCACTTGGCACAAAAACCCCATGTTGAACGCAATATTGGACAATTCCCCCTGTCTCTTCTGATGCTGGTTCTTTAGTCTCCCTATTTTTTACTAATTCTATGGCAGTCATAGCTCCAATGCCACGAACATCACCTATCAGTGCATATTTCTCTTTCATTTCTAAAAATCTTTTCTTTAATCTGTCACCAATTTTGACGGCTCTATCTAACAGGTTTTCTTCTTCAATAATCCGGATGACTTCAAGAGCAGCCTGACAAGCTAAAGGATTTCCTACATAGGTACCGCCAATAGTTCCACCCGGTAAACTGTCTGTTATTTCTTTGCGGGCAATTACTGCAGATAGAGGTAATCCCGAAGCCAGCGATTTTGCCAGACAGATGATATCAGGTTCAATACCCCAATGCTCAATGGCAAAGAATTTCCCGGTTCGCCCAACCCCACTTTGAATCTCATCAGTAATCATCATCATGCCATATTTGCCACATAATTCTTTTACCCGTTCTAAAAATCCATCTGCAGGTACATTGAATCCGCCTTCCCCTTGAATTGGCTCAATAACAACAGCAGCAACTGTTTCCGGATTAACAATATTCGTCATAATTCTCTCGAAATTATCAAGTTCAACAGAGGGATGGTAAGGCGTAGGGAATGGTAATCGATACACTTCCGGAGCATAGGGACCAAATTTATACTTGTAAGGCATCGCTTTATGGGTCATGGTCATAGTTAATAAGGTTCTACCATGAAAGGAGTTTTCAAAAACAATAACACCAGGTCTTTCGGTAAAGGCTCTTGCAATCTTCACAGCATTTTCAATCGCTTCAGCCCCACAATTAAACAAAGCAACATTCTTGGGGCTATTACCCGGTGCTAATTGTGATAATTTTTCAGACAATGTCACAAAAGACTCGTAGGGAATGGCAGTAAAATCGGTATGGGTAAATTTTTCCACCTGCCTTTTAACAACATTGACAATACCCGGATGTGCGTGGCCTACAGCCAAACATCCCCATCCTCCGGTTAAATCAATATAACGGTTTCCGTCAACATCTGTCACCAACGCCCCTTTTCCATAATCAATATAACCCGGAGAAAGTGAGCCTCCCATTGGTTTTGCTACATACTTTTCTCTTTTTTTGGCTATTTCCTTTGACTTCGGTCCGGGAATTTCAGTTTTTAGAGAGATAAATTTTCTCAGGAATATCATCTCCTTCATCTAAATTATTTTATTCATACTTAACGAAAAAAACAAAACAATAACAAATATCAACCAAGTTAACCTCCTAATGTTGCCACCATCACAGCTTTAATAGTATGTATACGGTTTTCTGCTTCATCGAATACTACAGAATGTTTGCTACGGAATACTTCATCAGTCACTTCCATGGACTTTAATCCGAATTTTCTAAAAACCTCCTTTCCTACTGTAGTATTGGTATCATGAAAAGAAGGCAAACAATGCATAAAGATTACATCAGGATTTTGGGTAGCTTTAATCATATCCATATTGACCTGATAATCTCTTAATAATTTAATTCTTTCTTCCATCTGGTCTTCCTCTCCCATAGATACCCATACATCAGTATAAATGGCATCCGCATGCTGTACACCCTGCGACATATCATCGCTTATCTTGATAATTGCCCCGGATTCTTTTGCCATTTTTTTTGCCTCATTTAGTAGTTCCTCACCCGGATATAATGACCTGGGAGCAATGATCCGGAATTCCATCCCCATAATAGAGGAAGCGATAAGCAGAGAATTGGCCATATTGTTTCTCCCATCTCCTGCATAAACCAGAATTGCTTCATCCAACGGTTTCGTTACCTTTTCCTTGATAGTCATTAAATCAGCCAAAACCTGGGTGGGGTGATATAGGTCAGTCAAACCATTCCAGACCACTGCACCGGAATATTGGGCTAATATCTCAACCGACTCCTGTTTAAACCCACGAAATTCTATTCCGTCATAATAGCGGCCCAATACCCTGGCTGTATCTTCCATAGACTCCTTTTTACCCATTTGAGATCCGGTTGGCCCCAGGTAAGTAATATTGGCTCCCTGATCAAAGGCTGCTACCTCAAAGGCACATCTGGTCCTGGTTGACGATTTTTCGAATATTAAGGCAATATTTTTACCTTTTAATTTTTGTTCTTCTGTTCCAGCATATTTTACTTTTTTTAGATCAATTGCTAGATCTAACAAAAAACTAATTTCTTTGCTAGTAAAATCTTTCAAGGTAATTAAGTTACGATTTCTTAAGCTAATAGGCATCTGTTTTCCCTCTCAATTTTTTCGTTAAAAATAGAAATTTTTTAAAAAAGATAAATAATCATTTATTTTTAAGAATTTTGTATCCTAATCGCTTGGAAATTTCCATTGCTTTCTTTCTGCTAAAAGTAATTATCTCCTTCTTTTTCTCTGTACCCATCCGAAATGCAGGCGCAGAAATGCTAATGGCGGCAATGACTTTCCCATGTATATCATAAATAGGAACTGCTACACAATGAACTTCTTCTACCTGTTCCCCATTATCAAGAGCATAACCAGAATCCCTTATTTTCATTAATTCATTCTCTAAAACTTCAGGATCTGTGATAGTATTTTGATTATATCTGGTTAATTTTTTCTCCTTAATAATTTTAGAACGTACCGTTTTTGGTTGAAAAGCCATGAGAACTTTTCCAATAGCGGTACAATGAAAAGGTGCCCTTTTCCCCGGATACAAAATAGCTTTGACAATTCGAGTCGATTCTACTTTATCTAAATAAACAACCTCTCCCTGATCCAAAACAGCAAGATTCACTGTTTCATCAAACTGCTCAGCTATTTGTTTTAAAAATGGAGTGGCTTCATTGAATACATTAAGCTGGTGAAGTTTGGCCATACCAAGTTCCACTACCTTTAACCCCAGGGTGTATTCCTGAGTATAAGGAACTTGCTCAATAAAACCCCAGTATTTTAACGTATCTACCATACGATGGACACTACTGGGATATAATCCTAACTGTTGACTCAATTGAGTAATACTGATTGGTGATGGATGATGCAACAATGCCTCTAAAATAGACAATGCTCTGGCCACTGCTTTCACTGGATAATTAGGTTCAGAAGTCATGGCAATCTCTCCATAATAGAATTACTTTCTTATAAAATAGAATTATTTTCTATATATAGAATATTACAAAAAAAATTAAATGTCAATCAATTTTTTTTAAATATTATGGGGGTTTAAATGATTTAAAAATGGTAATTAAAATAAATGGATAAAAATACCACTTCTCAGTTTTGGTTCAAACCAGGTAGACTTTGGGGGCATTATTTCTCTGTTATCCGATACCTTGATCACCTCATCAACCAAAATAGGATAAAGTGTAAAAGCAATTCTGGCACCCTGCCGGATTTTGCTTGTTATCCGTGATAGAGCATCTTTACCTCCAATAAATTCAATCTTCTTACTTTTTTGGGGATCTTTAATATTTAAAAGAGGATCCAAAACCTGATTTTGTAATATGGAGACATCAAGCTGATCAATTATGTTCTGACTTTCCTTCATCTTATTATCTTTAACAAATAACTTGTACCACTGGCCAGCCAGATTCATACCAAATTCATGTTTTTTCGATGGTAGAAAAGGTTTGTTTGCAATGAATCTTGCTATCTCAAACCTTTTTTCTAATTTATACAGAAAATAATTCGAAGAAAATTCTTGTAAATCCTTAACCAAACGATGGTAGCCGAGTACCCGGATTTGATGGTGTGGTATCAACACTGCCGGAAAATAAGTATATTCGTTATCCAAGCCCTTTATTGCCTTTTGTTTTCTACTTTCTATTTTAGCAACTTCTGCTGCTGCTGCAACACGATGATGCCCGTCAGCAATATAAAGACTGTTTACCTTTTGAAAAGCATTCAGTAGAGAAAGAATCATTTCTTTCTGCTTAATTTTCCAGCAGCAATTCCTTACCTTATCATCAGAGATAAAATCATAAATCATATTTTTTGTTTCCATTGCCTGATGTACAAGTTCTTCTATGTAAGAATTGCTTCTGTAAATCATTAAGGCACATCCGGTATGTGCTCTATTTATCCGGATATGTTGTATCCTTTCCTGCCAGGTCTTTACCCTGATTCTTTCATGTTGTTTAATAACGCCATTTTGAAAATCTTCTGTTGATAGACAGGCTACAATACCAGTTCGCTGATAATAACCATCGTTTTGCTGATAAACATAGAGACATCTCTCAGATTCTACTATCATTACCTTCCGGTCAATCATATCTCTTAAGATCTCCGCGGATCTTTCTGCTAATTTATGATAAGCTGGTTTTTTAACAGAAGAAATCGTGGCCTCCGGCTTAACAACTTTTAGAAAAGAATCAGGATTTCTTTTTATAATCTCTACTGCTTCCTTTCGACTTACTACATCATAGGGAGGAGAGTTAACCGCAGAAATTGATTCTGCCCTCGGTCGTAATGCCTTAAACGGCCTAATCTCTACCATCTTTTCCACCGGATCTTCTATTATCAGAATATTCTTCAATTAACCTAAGAATCTGCTGCCCAATACGAGATTGTGCTTCACGGGTAGAAGCACCAATATGAGGAGTAACTGAAATTTTTTCATGTTGAAGCAAGGCAATATTTTCACAGGGTTCCTGGCAATACACATCAATACCTGCCCCTGCTATTTCTCCTCTATTTAATGCTCCAATAAGTGCATCTTCATTAACTAAACTCCCCCTGGCTGTATTAATCAAAAATGCGTTTTCCTTCATTTTTTTTAGTTCCGGTTCATCAATCAAATAACTTCCATCCTGATTGGCAACAATATGCAGAGAAATAAAATCAGACTGGCAAATTACTTCATCCATAGAAACACATTTCCATCCTGAATCAACATTCATAGGCCCCATGATGTCATAATAGATAATCTCCATACCCAATGCACTGGCTTTTTGTGCTAAGACCTTCCCGATTCTGCCCATTCCGATAATTCCCAATACCTTCCCGGATAGTTCAATACCCTGACACTCTTTCTTGCTCCATTTTTTCTCCCGCATGCTTAAATTAGCAGATACTATTTTTCTGGCCAAAGCAAACATATGTGCTAGAGCAAGTTCAGCCACCGCTGAGCTGCTAGCTTCCGGGGTATTAGTAACCATAATCCCTTTGGATCGGGCATAATCCACTTCTATATTATCCATTCCTACACCAGCTCGAATAATCAATTTTAGCATGCCTGTCTGAGCTGCCGAATCAAGCACTTCTTTATTTACTCTTGTTGCAGAACGTACAATAAGAATTTCATTTTCTCTCACTTCCTGTATTAGCAATTCTGGTTTCTCAGTGCTTTCCCGAACCGTAAATTCCCTTTTTACTAATTCATCAACTACGAAAGGATCAATCTTGTCTTTAATAAGAATACTAATCATAGTCTTTCTCACCCCTTGCAATCAGTATTTGATTAATTGCAGATAATAATTCCTCTATCTCACTTAACATTATATCCCCCATATGAGCAATACGAAACGTCTTTTCCTTTAGTTTTCCATAGCCATTGGAAATCATAAAACCTCTTTCACCAAGTTTCTGATTTAACTCTTTGACATAAACACCCTGAATATTTTTTATACAGGTAACCGTATTTGACGCAAATTCTTCCTGAGCAAATAAGGCAAAATTGTCCTTAGCCCATTCTCTAACTCGATTGGCCATTGCTTTGTGACGCTGAAAACGGTTCTCAAACCCTTCTTTTATAATTAAATCCAACTGATAATCTAGGGCAAACATATGAGACAGAGAAGGAGTGGAAGGATACTGATAATCTTTTTTTCCCAGATATTCATAAAGCCTCAATAAATCGAAATATACCCCGCGATGCTCAACATCTCTAGCAGCTTGAATTGCCTTTTCCGAGATGGAACAGAAAGAAAGGCCGGGAGGTAAACCGATACATTTTTGGCTGGAGGTAATACAAATATCGATCCCCAGTTCATCAACCGGAATTTTGACACCACCCAGTGAACTAACAGCATCAACACAAAATACAATGTCCGGATATTGTTTAACTACCTCGGCAATCTCTTCAATAGGATTCATCACACCGGTAGAGGTTTCATTGTGCGTAATAGTAATTAGATCATATCTTCCTTTTTTTATTACTTTTTCAACCATCTCACCCCTGATAGCCTGACCATATTCCACTTCAAAACGATCTGCATTTACCTGATTGGCTACTGCCATCTCATACCACCGCTCCCCAAAAGCTCCACAGGTAAAGATAGCTGCCCTATGACGGGTACAGGATCGAACAGCTCCTTCCATTAATCCACTACCTGAAGAAGTAGATAGAAGTATCTCATGACTAGTATACATCAGTTTCTGTAATTTTTTGCTGATTGCCTTCTGCAAATCAGAGGCTTCCTTACTCCGGTGACCGATTAAGGGAGTAGCCATCTTCTCAAGCACAGCATTTCTTACCTCTGTCGGTCCGGGAATAAACAATTTTTTTCTCTGCATTTCATTCACCGTCCTCGTTTATTATAGATAAGAAAAATCCCCAGCAATTATCAATTAACTGCTGGGGACGAATAAAATTCTTCGTGGTACCACCCCAATTCAGCTTATCTCTGCCCATTTAATAAGGTTACTATAAAGCAATGAACTTGAGCCCTTCTTTTGATTAACGCCTGAGGCGATTTGAGATACTTAGTTTTTCTTTCCCCTAAACATCATTCAGATGGATTTCAGCCAATTCCTTGCTGATCTTACACCAATTTTTCAGTTCTCTGGAAAATATTTTTAACTTACTCTGCTGAATTTTATAAAAGTATCATTTCATTTTTTTTAAAAAGAACAAATAAAATAATTATTTGTCTTATAAATTATCACCTTCGAAAAAGATTGTCAATATCTTGCTGTATCTTTATGTATTTTTTTTATATTTAGATAGCTAAATTCTTTTATGCTCTCTAATGTTTAAAACAGCGGTAACCAGTAAGAACCATAATCATACCTAACCGATTGGCAGCTTCTATCACTTCTTTATCTCTCTTGGAACCACCGGGCTGAATGATAGCTTTTACTCCGGCTCTGGCTGCCTCTTCTACACCATCCGAAAACGGAAAGAATGCATCAGAAGCAAGATAACTCTCTTTGGAAGCCTTTCCCGCTTTATGTACGGCAATTTGAACAGAATCCACTCGGCTCATTTGCCCAGCACCGACTCCCACCAACTGCTTATTCCTGGATAAGACTATGGCATTTGATTTAACATGTTTGACCATTTTCCAGGCAAATAATAACTCTTCTATATCTTCACCAGTAGGCTGTCTATCTGTAATAATATCTAAATCATTTTCTGAAATATTTCTAAAATCACGGTCTTGCAACAAGAATCCACCGGATACTCTTTTAATATCCTTGATATAACGATCTTGAATACGTAAATCACCAACTTGAACCAGTCGGCGATTCTTTTTCTCTCTTAGAATTTCTAATGCACCTTGACTATAAAAAGGTGCTACAATGGCCTCTACAAAGGGAGTTTTATCAATTAACCTGGCCAACTTTTCTTCTACCCTTCGATTAATACCGATAATGCTGCCATAAGCAGATATAGGATCACCCTGGTAAGCCTTTTGATACGCTGTTTCTATGGTCTCAGAAGTCGCCAGTCCACAGGGATTGGTATGCTTGATAAAGGTTACAGTAGGTTCATCAAAATCTTTAACAATGGCCATAGCAGACTCCAGATCAACTAAATTATTGTAGGAAAGCTCTTTTCCACCTAACAATTGGGCATTGCCAAGATTCGCTTCCTCTATCAGCTTTTCACGATAAAAAACAGCTTTTTGATGAGGATTTTCCCCATACCTTAAGGTGCCCGCTTTTTCTGCACCAATAACTAAATAATCTGAAAAAAAATCTTCATTAGGAATCATTTTCCTGGTTAAATAACGATAAATTAAACTATCATAATAAGAAGTGATCTGAAAAACTTTCACCGCCAGTTTCTTCCTGGTAGCCAGTGATGTGGATCCTTCTGGACCTGACAATTCTTCTAACACCCACTGGTAATCATCAGGATCAATTAAAACAGTAACATCCTGATAGTTTTTAGCAGAAGCTCTGAGTAGTGAAGGCCCTCCAATATCAATGTTCTCAATGGCTTCCTCCAGCGAAACATCTTCTTGTAATACTGTTTTCTCAAAAGGATAGAGATTGACTACAACCAGCTGAATGGGGATAATCTGTTGCATGTTCAATTGCCTTTGATGTTCCGGGTTATTACTTCGGGCTAATATTCCCCCAAAAATAAGTGGATGTAGGGTTTTCACTCTTCCGTCCAAAATTTCCGGAAATCCAGTTAGTTCAGATATTAAGGTCACTTTTATTCCCGAATTTTTTAATACTACAGCCGTTCCACCGGTAGAAATAATCTCATAGTCTGCCTTGATCAATCCTCTGGCCAATTCTACAACACCCGATTTATCAGAAACGCTGATTATCGCTCTTTTTGTTTTTTTCACTTTTTATATCCCTTCTCTTTGTAAAAAATTCTATGTAATATCTCCCGGTGAGGTTATTAATCCTTTTTTACCAATATCTTTTCGGCAATATTGGTTTTCAAAACTTATTTTTTTGACTCCTTCGTACGCCTTTTCAATAGCCTCAGGTAGTCCATTTGCCCAGGCAGTAACGCCCAACACTCTGCCTCCGGTAGTAACAATTTTATCATTCTTCTTCTCTGTACCGGCATGAAATATCATTATGTCGTTTCTGTCTTCCAACTTTTCCAGCCCATGAACGATCTTTCCTTTTTCATATTTACCCGGATATCCTTCTGAAGCCATGACCACACAGACTGAAGCCTGATTCTTCCATTTGATATCTATCTGATTCAAATATCCGTTCAGGATAGCCTGTATTATGGCAACCAAATCTGTTTCTAATCCGGGCATGATCACCTGTGTCTCCGGATCACCGAAGCGGGCATTAAATTCTAATACTTTGGGTCCCTCAATGGTCAATATCAATCCGGCATAGAGCACTCCCTTAAATGTTCTCCCCTCTTGTTCCATTCCCCTGATGACCGGTTGAAAAATATTCTCTAAAACCCACTGTTGAGTCTCTTTATTGAAAAAGGAAACCGGTGAATAGGCTCCCATACCTCCGGTATTTAATCCCCGATCACCATCTTCAATTTTTTTATGATCCTGAGATGATATCATGGGAAGGAAATTTCTGCCATCGGTAAAAACCAGCATGGATACTTCTTCACCGGTAAGAAATTCCTCTATGATTACCTTATTACCGGCCTCACCAAAGATTTTTTTCTTCATAATCTTAGTTATGACTTCTTCTGCCTGAGATAGGCTTTGCACAATAAATACACCCTTGCCAGCAGCCAAACCATCCGCTTTCAATACCAGAGGAAAGGATTGCTCCTGTAAATAAGAAAATGCCACAGAATCATCTTCAAATACCCGGTATCTAGCCGTAGGAATATGATACTTATCCAAGAGATATTTCGCAAAAACTTTGCTTGATTCTATTTCCGTCGCTTCCCGGGTAGGACCAAAGATTGGATAGTGATGTTTTTCAAAAAGATTGACAATACCTAAAGAGAGAGGAATTTCCGGACCGACAATTGTTAAATCAATTTTTTTATCTCTGGCAACTTCAAGCAAACCATCAATATCATTAGCTTTTGTATCCAAGCATTCTGCTTGTGAGGCAATACCGGCATTACCTGGGGAACAAAATATTTTATTCACATTAGGACTGTGTGCCAGTTTCCAGACAATGGTATGCTCTCTACCACCACTGCCAATAACTAATATATTCAAATGTATATCCTCACAATCAATTTTTTATTTTCAATTATGAAATCACAAAATTATACTTTGATGTTTTATCTATAAATAATCCATTGTGCAAATTATCCATGAACTTTTTATATCCAAACTGTATTGATGGTATTTTTTACACTACATACTAACGACCAACAACTATCGACTGATTTTGAACTTATTACTTATTACTGTATTTATACTCCATACTGTTTCGCACTCAATGCTCAGTTTGGTTGGATTTAATCTGAAAACTATTAACTGAAAACTAAAAACCTCTTACTAGCTCTTATTCCAATAGTATACAAACTCGATACACAAGGCGCATGACTCAATACTGTTTCTAAAACACTTCATAACTTAAATACCGTAACAAACTATTTAATGAACCTGTGGGATAAATATAAAGATTATCAGGAATTTTAATTCGTTCTTCAAAGATGGCTCCTGCTTTTCTCAGCTCCTGAGCAGTTTTTTCATTTTTAAACATCTGTACCAAAACCCCTTCTTTGGCTAACAGCAAGGCACTGTATTGCATTGAGTGAGGTTTATACCTGGTATGACCCAAGTAACTAAAAATAAGCATATTCGGGGCTGCTGAATATCTTGTTTTTTGCATAATGGTAATCATATGAGGACGCATTTCTTCTTTGGTGGGTTCAATAATCGGTAATTTTTTCAGGCGATGATGGTAATCGATATATGTATGGGAACTGTCCTTTATGTCTATGCTGACACCCAATTCCTGAGAACAATGATTTTTTAAAGACCTAGGTGCATCAACACCATCTTCTAATCTTGTACCAAAAACAGACAATGAGGCTTTCTTTTTGTTATTTTCATATAGCCAATCCTTGCTGTCTTTCAAACCAAAAACAAATTGATTTTCATATTTCAAAAAAACAGAAGTATAAAGTTCAAAACGGCCTTCTACCTTTGATATCTTCTCTACAAAATCATCAATCCAGTTTCTATTCAATTTAGTACCTCCTTGCATCTATCTCTATGAGTTGTAATCTATCTATACCAGATAGGCATTAGAAACATACTGTAACACCATGCGATAGGTATTAAAAAAAGATGCATTGATGGCAATACAATGTCTCATAATATTGATCCATTGATTGCGATGATGGTAGTAAACGGGGAGAATATTAGTCTCTAATTTTTGGTAGAGAGAATCTGCTTCTTCCTGGTCAATGCTTTCGATATTAGCGGCAGAACCAATCGACCATCCGGTAATACCTTCAATGCATCCCTCAACCCACCATCCATCCAGTATACTGAAACTGGGTACACCATTATGCGCTGCCTTCATACCTGAGGTACCAGATGCTTCCTTGGGCTTTCGGGGTGTATTCAACCATAAATCCACACCAGTGGTAAGCATTTTGCCTAAATCCATATTATAATTCTCTAAATATATAATCTTGATATGTTCCTTTATTTGTTGTGATTCATGTATAATTTTGTGAATTAATTCTTTACCAGAATGATCTTTGGGATGGGCTTTTCCTGCAAAAACAAGCTGAATCTTGCCTTCTCTTCTGGCTATATCAATCAATCGGTTGAGATTATAAAAAATCAAATCAGCACGTTTGTAAGCAGTAGCCCTTCTAGCAAAACCAATGGTAAAAATATCTTTATGAAACTCTGGATTATTTTGTTGATTAATATAATTGATCAAACCTTCTTTAGCTTTCTGGTGTGCGTCCCATACTTCATTATCGGGTATATTAAGCGCATAACGCAGACTAAAAGGATCGGATCTCCATCCCGGGATATATTGGTCATAAAGTTTAGAAAAATATTTCCCTGTCCAGGTATTAGAATGAACCCCGTTGGTAATGGAATCAATATGGTATCCGGGGAACATTTCCCTGGAAACCATTCCATGTCTTTTTGCTACTCCATTAATAAAATGACTAAGATTAAGTGCCAATTGGGTCATATTCAGGCGTTCTTCACCACCCAAATTTTTCAGAAAGTCATAGGGAAACGGTTCACCGAGGACCTGTCTGACCAGTTCATAGGAGAATTGATCCATCCCGGCCGGTACCGGAGTATGTGTGGTAAAGACACACATTTTCCTTACCTGCTCTATATCCCATTGATTTCCCTCCTGATTAGCATAGTGCTTAAGTAATTCCAGTGCTAACAAACTTGCATGTCCTTCATTCATATGGTATCTGTAAATATCATGAAATCCCAGCTCCTTGAGCATCCTGACTCCACCGATACCCAGTATAATTTCCTGTGCTAAACGATATCTCTCATCACCACCATATAAATAGTAAGAAAGGCTACGATCATAATCACTGTTTTCTGGCAAATCAGTATCCAGAAAAAACACAGGAATACTATCGCCATCTATTCCTCTTACCATAGACATCCAGGCTTGTATAGTAACTTTTCTTTGTTCAATTTCCACTTGAACCTGTCCGGGTAATAAGGTTAAAACATCCTGTGGGTTCCATTCTTCAGAAGATTCCTGCTGATATCCTTGTGGATCGATTATTTGTCTGAGATAACCCTTTCTATAAAGTAGAGTCATGCCAACCATGGGAACGCCTAAATCAGCAGAAGAGCGAATAGTATCACCAGCCAAAATGCCTAAGCCACCGCTATAGGTAGGAATTTCTGAATTAACACAAATCTCCATGGAAAAGTAGGCAATTATATTTTCCTTCTCCATACACTCTTCATGTTCATGGATTAGACCTTTCTTGGCTTCCATATAGCCTCCCTATTATTATCTATTTAATTTCATTCAATATAAATCATAAATTTTCTATTTCAATCCCGTTGCTATCCGACACCTGAGCTTTTTCCCTAAAAATCAAAAAACATATCACATAATTTATCTACTATCAACAAACTTATTAGATTGTATCATATTTGGTCAATTACTTTTAAGGGCTTTTCATTATTTTATATTTCAGGCTGAAATTTTATAAATTTTTAATAAATATTTTATAGGCATTTTAAAATAATATCATATAATAATAAGGTACGGAAATGAACTATAATTATAAAAAGTATTTACCCTGTTTCACAATTAATAAGGAAATTAATAAATTTAAAAATGATGACAATCCAAAAACGTCTATGGATATCTAATTTAATATTAATTACCATTACGATTGTTTTATTAATTGTAGTAAGTCTGATTATTACTGAAAATTTTCAGGGTTTTATCGGCTTTCCGCCCCGGGATAATCACAGAGAACCCCTTAACCGAACCCTTCTTCGGGTAGAGAGAACCGTAAGTAAAACAGTTGAAACAGAACCGGATCAGTTTCTGAATCTGGAATATCTCCATCAAATAGATAATTTTTTAAATTCATCCCATACTGGTCTGATTGTAAAAAAAGACGATAAAATTATATATTTTTCCCCTTTTCTTGATTCACTGGAAATAGGTAAAGATGAAATCCTATTGGAACAATATGGTATCGACCAGGATTCTGACAAGATTACCAAGTTTTCAGATACTTTATTTATGAAAACTATTCCCTTGCAATTTACCGATCAATCTCCAGGTATCTTATTCTTAGTCAATGATGTAACTTCAATCTCCCAGGAATTAAATCAATTTAAAAGTTCAGTTATTTATACATTCATTCTTTTTCTGATTATCATCATAATCATTAATACCCTGATGACCTATTTTTTATCAAAACAGATTGTCAATCCACTGATTCGTTTAAGAAATGCAACTCAACAAATTAGAAAAGGTAATTATAATTTTAGGCTGAATACACCCTCCAAAGATGAAATCGGGACACTATTCCAGAGTTTTGAAGCAGCTAGAAAACAATTAAAAAAATCTGAAGAAACAAAAATAAAATATGAACAAAATCGCAATGAATTAATTACCAACATTTCCCATGATCTAAAAACTCCTATTACTACCATAAAAGGTTATGTGGAAGGAATTATAGACGGTGTTCCAAAATCAAAAGAAAAGCAGGATAAATATTTACAGACCATTCATCAAAATGTGGTACATATGGAATCCCTGATTGAGGATTTGTTTCTGCTCTCCAAATTTGATTTAGATCAATCTCTCTACCAATTCGAAAACATTAATATAAAAGATTACCTTACTGATTGCTATGAAGAATTACGATTTGATTTACAAGAAAAAGGAATTCAGTTGGACTTTGCCTCACAATACAATGAAAAATTACTGGTCAAAGCAGATCGCGAGCAGCTGAAAAGAGTCATCCTCAATATCATTAATAATGCAATTAACTTTAAGAATAACAGCAATCCGGTAATCAAGATAATATTAACCGAGACAGCGGAGGAGGCACAAATCGAAATTAGGGACAATGGAAAGGGCATTTCTGAAGACATGTTGAACAAAATTTTTGATCGTTTCTACAAAACAGATAAAGCCCGTTCAGAAAACACGCCGGGTACCGGTTTAGGTTTATATATTGCCCGTAAAATCATCTCAGACCATAATGGTCGCATTCGGGCACAAAGTCAGTCAGGTCATGGTACCAGTATTTTCTTTACCCTGAAAAAAGTGAGTTGAAATTCTTAAAACAATAGGTAAGGATGAACAAATAGTGAGAAAAATTCTGATTATTGAAGATCAACAAAGTATTGCCGAATTGGAAAAAGATTACCTGGAAATCAATCACTTCCAGGTAGATATAAAAAACAATGGCCGGGAAGGTTTAAACCAGGCCTTGACCAAAGATTATGACCTCATTTTACTTGATCTCATGTTACCGGATATTGATGGTTTTGAAGTCTGTAAAAAAATTCGTCAGGAAAAAAACATTCCTGTACTGATTGTCTCTGCCCGGGCAGAGGATATTGATAAAATACGTGGCTTGGGACTGGGGGCAGATGATTACATCAGCAAACCCTTTAGCCCCAATGAACTGGTAGCCAGGGTCAAGGCACATCTGAGCCGTTTTGACCAGCTTACCGGTAAATCAGATAAATCAAGTCATGAAATCCAGATAAAAAACTTAACCATCAACCAGATTTCTCATCGTGTTTTCCTGGATAGTCAGGAAATTAATCTAACTACCAAAGAATTTGAAATCTTAAATTTTCTGGCATCTCATCCCAATATTCTGTTCAGTAAAGAACAACTTTACAACCATATCTGGGGTGATAACTCCTATGGGGACATTGCCACCATTGCTGTTCATATCAAAAAAATAAGAGATAAAATTGAAAAAAATCCCCAGAATCCCAGCTTTATTGGCACTCTCTGGGGCTCCGGATACCGCTTTAATGCATAAAATTATCCTTCCTTCTTGTGGAATACTGAATTAATGAAATATTGCATATTGGGTAATAAATTGGACAATTATCCCATTTATCATACGCTATACAGTCTTAGACTCGATATCAGACACTGATTAAGTTTTTCCCAATCTGCAGCAATTCTTTCCTGCAATATTACAGAGGCAGTGAATCTCATAGAATTTACTTTATAGGGTATAAGCTATATGCAAATAGAATAAAAAAGGAATTAGAAAAGGAAAATAACATATAAGACAGTTGCAAAATGTGAATTATGGGACTTCTTTATTATGATTGCTTTCCACGGCGTAGTATATCCAAATACACTGCTAAAATAATGATGAAGCCAGTGATAACAATCTGCCATTCTTGAGGTACGGACATAATGCGCAGACCATTAGTAAGTGTGCTGATAATAAATGCACCGATAATCGTGCCTAGTATCGTGCCTTCTCCACCACTCAATGAAGTGCCACCAATGACCGCCGCGGCGATTGCTTCCAGTTCGTAGCCAAGCCCCAGGGAGGGTTGGGCAGAATTCAGTCGGGCAGCTATGACAACACCGGCAATACCGACAAAAAGTCCGGCAGTTGTATAGATGGCTGTTTTCCAGAGAATAACATTAACACCGGATAACCGGACTGCTTTTTCATTGCTACCAATTGCATAACAGTATCGTCCTAATATCGTCTTTGAAAGAATCAGACCAGCAATAATCGCAGACCCGAACAAGATTAACACGGCATTAGGAATCTCAAATCCGGGAATAATTGAGCCGAGAATTGAACCCATTGCAATACTGCTGACTGACTTATCCAAGTCAAAATAAATAGGGCTGAGTTTCGAAATAACCAGCGAAAAACCCCTAGCCATATTCAACATGCCAAGCGTGGCAACAAATGGCGGTATGCTAAATTTAGAAACCAAAGTGCCATTAATAGAACCAGCCAGACTTCCTGTTAATATTCCTGCTAATACTCCTAACGGAACGGGCAGGTTCCAATAAGTAATAAATACACCACTCATAACCGCCGATAATGTCATTACCGTACCAACCGATAAATCAATTCCACCACTAATGATAATAAATGTCACCCCTATCGCAAGCAGACCATTAACAGCAGTTGAAATAAGTATTCCGATTACATTCCGGAATGTGAAAAAGTAAGGGGATGCCAATGAGAAAGCAATAAAAATAATAATCAAAGCCCCAAAAGCCATTAATCTCTGTATCGTATCTGACCGTGTTCTTTTTTCTTGAGTGATGATTTCATTTTTCATAAGAAAATTCATCCATTCTTTTAATTATCTAATAACATTTTCACTATTTCGAAGTGTAGCTAATTGCATAATACTTTCTTGTGTTGCTTCCCCATAGTCCAGTTCACCGGTAACCTTGCCTTCACACATCACTACTACCCGGTGACTCATACGAAGAATTTCCGGAAGCTCCGAAGAAATCATAATAATTGATTTACCCTGATGAGCCAGATCATTCAATAATCGATAAATCTCGCTCTTTGCCCCAACATCAATGCCGCGGGTAGGTTCGTCAAATATTAGGATACCGGTATCTTTGGCAAGCCATTTTCCAACCACCAATTTCTGTTGGTTACCACCTGAAAGATTATTGACTTTCTGACTCAGGCTGGGGGTTTTTATAGATAACTTCTCGACTATAAGTTTCACAATTGAGCGCAATTCTATGCTTTTTATCCACCCTAAAAAACCTGTTAATTTGTTAATGATTACAAGGGCAATATTTGTTTCTACATCCAATCCCAGGCACAACCCATATTGCTTCCGGTCTTCGGACAAGTAACCAATGTCGTAGCTCACTGCATCGCTCGGACTTTTTATGATAACCTTCTTGCCTTTAACAGTAACATCCCCTGAATCAAAAGAGTCCGCCCCGAATACAGCTCTTGCCACCTCTGTACGTCCGGCGCCCACCAAACCGGCAAAACCTAATATTTCGCCCCGTTTTAGATTGAAGCTGACATTTTTAATTTTTTTTCCCCGGTTAAGGTTTTTTACTTCCAATACTATTTCCTGGCTAGAATTCTCAGGAATTTCAGGTGAAGATTCGTAAATGATACGCCCTACCATCATTTTGATAATTTGGTCAATTGTGGCTTCTTCTGTCGGGACAGTATTTACATAACAACCATCACGCATCACTGTAATACGGTCAGAAATTTGCTTGAGTTCTTCCAATCTGTGAGATATGTAGATAATCCCAACACCCTTATCACGAAGCTGGCGAATAATTCGAAACAATTCCATAATTTCCATCTGAGCTAATGTCGCCGTAGGTTCGTCCAGAATCAGTACTTCGGAATTAAAAGAAAGAGCCTTGGCAATTTCAACCATTTGCTGATTGGCAACACTCATATCCGCAACCTTAGTACGTGGATTCAGCTTTAGATTCATCATATCGAAAATTTTCTGAGCTTTATCATTCAGGGCATTCTCATCAAGTATTATCCGTAATCCCCGTACAGGCTCTCGGCCTATGAAAATATTTTGAGCTGCGGTCAGGTGTGGCATAAGGTCAAGTTCCTGATGAACCATACTAATTCCAAGAAGCTGTGCTGCCCGGGGATTGGAAATATTTACTTCTTTACCTTTATATAAAATCCGTCCATCATCTTTAGAATATACTCCAGCGACTACCTTCACTAAAGAGGATTTCCCAGCACCATTTTCCCCAACTAGCGCATGTACCTCTCCGGTCTTTAACTCAAACCGGCATTTTTTAAGGGCATGTACACCAGGAAAAGACTTATCAATTCCCTCCATTAAAAGTAGTACTTTATCCATGACCATCCTCACCACCAAAAATCTCACTTTAAACGCATACCAGCAAACAAAATTAATGGTAGCAGTATTATGTTACCGTTACCCTACTATTTAGTTATATATATTTAAACACAATATATAAACAACCCAAGTACTTTTATGGCCTCCGCAATTATGGTGTGCTCTACAAATTCCTTACCATCATTACAGGTGACGATTGTAGTACAGCAATTTATATAATGAGAGGCTGCCATAACTTTCTGGACAGCCTCTCATTATTACAATATTGAGTTTATTTATTCAGCTCGTCTTTTCTATTCATAGAGTAGCGCAGCAATATCTGGGTCATCAATATTAGTGCTGTCATACCAATGGAAACCGGTATCGATGAACTCAGGCAACGCCTCGCCATTAATGGCTTTCACTGCAGCCTCAACACTCTTGTAGCCAATGCCAATGGGATCCTGTGTGATTGCACCGGCAAGAAGCCCGGATCGGATGGCTTCAATCTGCTGTTGGCCGGAGTCATAACCGATGACAACAAGCTCTCCTTTCATTCCCAATTCCTGCACGGCATTCATGACACCAATGATCGAGCCTTCGTTGGCACCAAAGAAACCCTTAAGTTCAGGGTTACCCTGAATGATAGCTTTAGCCAGGTCAGTTGACCTAAGATGATCCCCACCGCCATACTGGGTAGCAACAATTGTAATGTCAGGATATTTTTCCGCAATTCTGTCTGTAAAGCCCTTGACACGATCGATACCGGTACGGCTAGTCTGATCATGAGCAATAATTGCCACTTCGCCGGCTCCCTCGATTAGTTCTGCCATTTTATCTGCTGCCAATGCAGCTGCGCCAATATTATCAGTAGCGGCTGTAGCTAATGGAATATCACTGTCAACACCAGAGTCAAAACCGATCACGGGAATGCCCTTTTCCTTTGCCTGCTCAAGCAGAGGAATGGCAGCCTTTGAGTCAACTGCGGCAAAGCAAATCGCGTCAGGATTCTTGTCAATAGCAACCTGTAGCATGTCCATCTGTTTATCAACCATGGCCTCACTCTCGGGTCCTTCAAAGGTAATAGTCACATCAAAGTCTTTTGCAGCTTGTTCAGCCCCAGCCTTAACTGCCAGCCAGAATTGATGCTGGAAACCCTTTGAAACTAAAGGGATGTAGAGTTTATCATCTGCTACTGCAAAAGAAACCACAGATGAGATAAGAACTGCAAGTAAAAGTATCGCTAGTATAAATTTTTGCTTTTTCATTTTATTTACCTCCATTTTTATATATATTTATATATATATATTCTTATTAATAATTTTATCAATTTTATATTTTTCTGTCAATATAGCCAAACAGGGGATCTGTATCATATTAAGTTATGTCAAATGTGAAGACCCCATTAATCCTTCATCACAAGTTGAGTAAAAACTTATATTTAAAGATCTGAACTTTCTATCTTAAAATTGGTATTATCTCTCAACATAACAGGGATTGTTAAAAATTGAATTGGTGTCGGGTTTTCAAAACTTTTTTTAAAATTGTATCCAGGACTTTTTCAGAAAGTCCGAGCTGCTTAAACTTGAATTTATCCATTTTCTCTCCTAAAATTAATATAAAAATTAATTGCTTATTTTTTGTGATAATTATGAATGTAAATAGGTCACTAAATGTTCCGTGGAAATCCGAAGTTGCCAGACCAATGGAAGGGCAATCTGAGTACAGCGAAGCGTGAAATAGTTATTCACTATTGTAAATTTGTATTATACACAATCAAAACAAAATGCATTTAAATGTAACATTAGTGTCACATTGTATTGTATTGATATAAAAGTAAAATTT
This sequence comes from uncultured Atribacterota bacterium, assembly GCA_964428905.1. Classification (GTDB taxonomy): domain Bacteria; phylum Atribacterota; class Phoenicimicrobiia; order Phoenicimicrobiales; family Stramentimicrobiaceae; genus CAYSAA01. The sequence continues at coordinate 8,526 of CAYSAA010000193.1, read as the reverse complement.
TATTATTATTTAGATAAATTATCTCAATTATGATTTCTAGCTCAACCTCCAAAGTGAAATATAATCAGGAGATTGGAATGGTAAAAAAAATCATATTATTCTTATTTAAAACTAGCGTCATTTTTTTAACTTTTGTTATTTTATTTCTGGTATACATAATATTAACAGAGCATAAATTTGAAGATGTTAACAGTCTTGATATTAAAAACAACCAAGGAAGAACTTCAGACCTAAATACAGAATGAACTATCACCACTTTTAATATCGGTTATTGCGGATTGGATAAGAATCAGGATTTTTTCATGGACGGAGGATTTCCAAATGAAAAAGATTTTTCTATCCGTTCTTTTCTTGGTCTTTCTGTTTGCTACTACAGCAATGGCTCATCCCCCCGGAGAGGTAACAGCTCAATTTGACCTGGAAAACAGTATTTTATCTGTAAAGGTTACTCATAATGTAGGCGGGGGAAGTAGCAGTCATTATATTAATGAAGTAATAATTAGTATTAACGGAAGAGAAGTTATTGTCCAGAAAACCACTAGACAAATAAGTGATACCCAAACCTTTCTCTATTTTATGCCTGCAGTAGAGGTTGATGATGAAATTGGAATAGTGGCTGTTTGTAATGTTGGCGGACAGGGAAATATACAAATTATTGTTGCAGAAAAAGACGAAAACTAAAATTTTTTTCTCATGGGGTTAAAAATGGGTAAGGTAGAAAATTGGTGGGTATTCCCCGGTTTTGAAATCGAGTTGATGGCAACGGGGCTTAATTTGCCGGTAAATATCGCCTTTGTGCCAAATTCCGGTAACAATGCCAAGAATCCTTTGCTTTATGTCACAGAACTGTATGGTCAGGTTAAAGCTATCACCAATGACTGGTCCATCTATACCTATGCCACTAATCTATTAAACTATAAATCGGACTATCAGATACCCGGAATATGCTTTTTCTTTTATATAAACTGGATATTTCTAAGCAATACAACTGCCTGCTTTGGACTTCAGGTAAAAAATGATTATTTTGCTTATCTTAATCTTTTTTATGGTAAAACCATTTTATTTAAGTAATCATAACTGCCTTTTTCATGCACAGTTTTAAACATTGTTACAAGGTTATTTATAGGGACGGTTGCTTGTATATTATGTACGGTGTTAAATATAAATCCTCCGTTCTTACCGAATATGCGCATATTATTTTCAACTTCTTCTTTTACATTTTCAGGAGTTCCAAAAGGTAAAGTTTTTTGTGTATCAACACCTCCGCCCCAAAATACAAATTTATCTCCATAGTTTTTCTTTAAAAAATCGGGATTCATGCCGGTTGCTGATATCTGAACAGGATTTAATATATCAATCCCAGCGCTTACAAAATCGTCTAAAAAATCTAAATTAGAGCCACAGCTATGATAAAAGGTTTTCCAATTCGTATTTTTATGAACCCAATCATTCATTGCTTTATGGAGTGGTTTAAAAACCTCTCTGTATAGATTTGGTGATATAAAAGGGCCTTTCTGAGATCCAAAATCTGTACCGCTCATTATAATTACGTCTATCCGATCCTGAACTGCCTCCTTGTACATCTTGAGATTCTTCATCTGAAGCTCAAACTGATATTGAAATATTTCTTTTATATACTGTTTTCTTGTTATCAATGACATATACCATTCCTCTGGATCTCTAATCCCCTTCGGATGTAGAATATGAGGACCCATAACAAATGCTATATCTCCAAATCCTGCTCCCCAGAAATTGCCTACCAGGGAGTAGTCAGTATTCTCATAATACCATTTAGAGGTTTTCTCCAGATACTCCAGATCTTCATCTGTATATAAGGAGTACATTTGATCGACCCATTCTTTGGGATCGAGTTTGCTCTCATCAATTGGCTCTTGCCTTACTATTGTATCAAAATAATATCCTCCTTTTGGCATCTTTCCGGATGGAGAGACACTCCTATCTCCTTTCGGATACTGAACAATATCTCCGTTTTTAAGCACATCATATTCACAATTTCCTGAGATTAAAACCTCTGTATCATCAAACATTCTGAATGTTTTCCAATTTTCATTCTTGTATCCAAATATCGTCATAGGCATTTGAATACCATATGTATCTACTCCCAGCAATTGTTTAACCTCATCTTCGACCTCTGCAAGCATCTGAAAGGGATCGTATACCCTAACTGCTCCCTTTGATATACCCAATGCCTTTTTGAGTTTAGCGTAAATAGTTGCTTGTATTCCTGTCACAAGTGTACTTCCCAAATCAAGAGGAATTCTATCAGCTTCTTTATGATTGATAGCAAGCCTTACTCTTTCCCTGGAATTCATATCTTCTCCTCCTTATCTTTTTATTATAATTATCCTAATTATTCATTATTATGTTTGAAACTTCTTGCTCAGTTGTTTCACTTTTTTTTAAGTCTGCAATCTTTTTCCCATGACTCATCACTGTTAATCGGTCAGCAATAGAAAAAACATGATAAATATTATGGCTAATAAATATTACTGCAGAACCAGACTCCTTCAAACTTACCATAAGCTCCAATATTTTCTTTGTTTCTTTAAGTGACATTGCTGCTGTCGGTTCATCCATAATAACAAGTCTTGCCTTAAAATATACTGCTCTGCCAATCGCAACTGCCTGCCTTTCTCCTCCTGAAAGACATCTTATGGTATTTTTTACAGACACGTTAGCTCCCTGAATTCCAACATTTTCTAAGGCTTTTTCTGCTTCACGAATCATTTTCTGTCTATCGAGATAGGGGATGAATCCTGCCAGTAATCTATTTGGTTCTCGTCCCATAAAAATGTTTCTGTGTATCTCCAAATCATCAACCAAGGCAAGATCCTGATGGGCGGTTTCAATACCAGCATTTATTGCATCTCTTGGAGAAGAAAAGTTTACTTTTTCCCCATCTAAATATATAACTCCTTTTGTAGGAGGATAGAGCCCTGAGAGTACTTTGATTAAAGTGCTTTTCCCCGCACCATTGTCACCCACCAGACCAACAATCTCACATGGTTTAACAGCAAAACTCACATTATCCAGTGCCACAACCCCTCCAAAATACTTACTTATACCTTCCATATATACGAAATTATCAACGCTAACTCTATTGTGCATATTTATTCTCACCCCTTCTTTCCTGAACGATTTTATTTTACATACTTGTTTTACCTTCTTCTTTTATCTTTTATCTTTTATCTTTTAGAAATAAACATATTTATAATAACAGCAACGATGACTATGACTCCCAAAAAACCGTCTTGCCAGTAAACTGACACCCCCAGTAATACTATACCATTTCTGATCATACCGGTGATAAGAGCTCCGAGAGCTGTTCCGGTAATACTACCGACCCCCCCTAATAAGGAAGTTCCACCAATAACACTCGATGCGATAGCTGCGAGCTCAAAACCTCTACCATTGAGAGGAGCAACAGATCCAAGCCTGAACGCTTGTATATACCCTGCAAAAGCTGCCAGAAAAGATGTAAACATAAATACTATAATTTTAACCCTCGTTGTGTTTATCCCAACTGCGATTGCAGCTTTCTTATTTCCACCTGTTGCATATATTCTATTGCCAAAATCCATGTATTCAAGCATATAATAACTTATTCCAATGAAAAACAAGAACCAGATTATTGCTACGGGAAAGCCCCCACCTATATTCCCACCCATTATAACGGGAATAAGGGAATCTGAACGCATCTTGATCGGCATTCCTCCTGACAAAACAAGAACTACTGCTCTATAGATCATCATAGTGCCAAGGGTTGTAATAAACGAAGGGATACCAGCTTTTGTAGTAACAAAACCATTAATAAGGCCTAAAACGAACGCGAGCATTAAACCTACCATAACTGCAAATATTATCGACAGATTAAATTTTGAATACAGAATTGCGGTTACCATTGGGGATAGGGCATACACTGAGCCTACAGAAAGATCAAACTCTCCAGCGATCATTAAGAGAGTCACTCCTGTAGCAATAATCCCAAGTTCACTTGCCATTCTTATTATAATTAATAAATTGTAAGGGGAGAGAAAATTACTACTTGCAATAGAAAATATAACCGCAAGAGCTATTACTGCAATTAAAACTCCTAATCCCTTCATCCTAAAATTTTTCTTCAATTTTATATTAAACAATTTTATTTTCCTCCATTTACTCCTATCATTTCTAAAGTTTTACAATTGTAAAAAACAGTATATTTTTAGTCTTTAAAGTATTCACTTCTAAAATGTAATTAACCTAATAAAAGAGAAAGGCAATTACTTTAAATCTCTATGCTTATAAATGTATTTGCTTCAAACATTTCGTCTTTTCCCAAAAACCTTACTCCTGTGATATTATAAGGCATATCTATATTTAGAGCATTTATAGCACATGTTTGAGGTTCAATACTAATGAAATCTTCATCTCCATTTTTATTCCATACTACAACATGTTTAAAGCTTTTATCAAACAAGTAATAAATTTTATACTTTTTGTCTTTATTCTCAACTATTGCACCATAATACTTTCTGTCTTGAATTATGTTTTCCTTTAACAAAAAATGCCCAAAAATTTTCTTTCCTTTTCTATCTATATATATTTCATTCTCATTATTTATTTCATGAAGCACTCCAGTAGGAATAAATCTATCATTTATTTCCCATCTTTTATCTAAAGTTAGAAAAACTTTATACCTTCCCTTGAAAGGTACATAAAAAGATGTATGATATCCTAACCCTATTGGTATAAGATTTTCTCCCTTATTTGTAATTTTCATTTCTTGCCTTAAGCCACCTTCTGTAAGAATAAAACTAATATTAAATTCACATTTATGAGGAAAATACTTGTATACTTCATTAGACTTATCTAATTCATAATTCATTGATATAAAAACAATTTCACCTTTAATTTCTATTTCTTTCACATTCCATTTTTTATCGTATAAAAAACCATGCAAATGACAATTTGTTTTTTTATCATTAATAGGAAATTGATACTCATGTTTATTAAATAAAAACTTTCCATCTTTTATCCTGTTAGGGAAAAATAGGACAGGAACCCCATATTCATATTTTTTTTGAGCAAATTCATTTTCATTTTTAGGTTCTCTAAGTACATCTATACATAATTTTTTGTTATATAATTTAATTAAATTAGCTCCTTTTTCAGGTAATACTACTGCTTCATAATTATTATTAGAAATTTTATATCCTTTTTCGTTGAGGTACTTAATCTTTTCTATTTTTGCACTCACTTTTCAATATTTCCCCTTTTCTTATATTTCTAACTAAAATATTTAAGTATTGTTTTTTATTCTTTCATACATTGTCTATAATTATTTTATTTTACTATTGCTTCCCTTTCTAAAAATTATTAAAAAATATAACCCGTACATGCTTTTTAAGCCTTATATCAGTTAATTTGCCGTTATAATGTCGAAAATTCTGGGGTATTAGGATGTTTCAGTACCTCTTCCTCATTTGGATATATTTTCCAAAAGTACTAACTATGGATAGTGACGTAATATGGATAACTCACAAATAGTTACCCCCACTATTGGGCAACCCTTTAGGTTTCCACACTCTATACAATACTGCTACTATTTTTGTACTTTTAAAAAGAACTAAAAGAACAAATAGCAAAAAAATTGTATATTTTGCCAACTTTTAAAACTTTAATACCTGGAGATATTATATACCCCCAGGTATTTTGTAAAAACCCCACGGGCAAGCATGTGATATTCTGACCATCGAACTGCCCCTACATCTCCAAACAGAAGTCTGGGGTTTTATACGGCTTAATAAATTTAAATTATGGTTTTATTACCCTTTACCTATATCCGTCTTCAGCCAATTTAACAACTTTGTCAATATCATCTTTTCCTACCACAGCAACCCCTGTATTTATGTCTGTTGGAGAAAGACCAAACTCCTTGTACAGATAGAGTAACATCACGGTCTGGAATCCCTGAAGATAAGGCTGCTGGTCAATTGTAAATTTAACGTAACCTTCCTTTATCATTTGATTTTGTTCAGGTACAAGATCAAAGCCTGCGATGAGGAGATTGCCGGGTTTCATACCTAGTTCTTTCATTGCCATTCCTGCGAATGCAGATGAGAACTCGCTAGCTGCAACAATTTTTAGATTTGGATGAGATCTGATATACGATTTCAGCATATCAACGCCTGTTGATGGATCAGCAAGTGGGGCACTGAATCTCTCTGACTTTATCCCATGCTCATTAAATATCTGCTCGATACCGGCACACCTCTCTTCGAGCGCGGCGTTACCAGGTTCACCAATTAACACTACCGCTTCAGCATTTTCTGGAATTACCTCACCCTTTAATAACTCGCTGCCGAGAACATTTCCGGCAATGGTAAAGCTCTGTCCAACAAAAGCCATCCTTTCATTTGGGGTGTAGGGATCATCAATATTAAAGGAAACTACAGGTATTCCCATTTTCATTGCTCTGGCAATTGGCTCGTCCAAAGCCTCTGCATCAGAGATAGCAACACCAATCCCATCAAATCCCTGGGCGATAGCACTTTCAAGATAATCTACTTCCTTCGCAACACTGAACTCCTCAGGCCCCATAAATTGTACCTCGGCTCCCAGCAAATCCCCGGCCTCCATAGCGCCTTTTATCACCGGAACCCAGAATGGTGTTCCCGCAACATGAACTACCAAAGCAAATTTGTATGCCAGTGCACTTCCTGTGAAAACAGCTAACAGCATAACAAGAACAACAAACAAAGTTACTGTTTTTTTATACATTGTAATACTCCTCCTTTAAAATTTATTTTTCTTTTGGTAATTGACAAGAATCGCTTTTAATAACCTCCTTTCAACAAATCTTATTTCTCTGGATAATGGTTATAAAAGACATGCTTCATTTTTCGTGAAAAGCTCCTCTCTGTTGTACTACTTACTCCCTTCTTCACCTCCCTTCTAGACTAAGACGTAAACATTCAGTAAACACCATCTAAGATTTTTTAATTTCAGCCAATGAACCTAAATTCCACGATTCTAATCCTGCTAAAAGTAGATATTCAACTACATGGTTTAAAAATTTACTGAACTCCTTAAATCACATAAATTTTTTCAATTGATGGAATGATTATCTCCCAAAAACTTGTACTATAGAAATATCTAACTTAATAATTATTGAACTATGCTATCATGATACTGGAAGAGTTTGTTGTAGGCAAGGTCAACTAAAATACGGGAGCCATCATATTTAGATGAGTTCGATGCTTAGATGAACCGCCTTTCTCCAATTTTGGACAGTATCAGAAGTGAAAAGGATACCATTTCCTGTTTCAGCTTGGGTTGCCACAAGTAGAAGTTTACAGAAGGGCGACCCACATAAACTCTCCTCAATGAAAATGAGGTTTATCTACAATGTATTATATCGGAATTAATGTGTCAAAGAAAACCCTGTCTGTATTTGATGGCAAGACCAACCTGATATTTGAGAACCAGAAAGGCTTAAAGCCTTTCTACCGTTACCTGAAAAAATATTACCAGAACTTTGAAAATCTAGTCCGAACCTCCCCCTACTAATTTCGTAGGAACCATGTTTATCCCTTTGGCTTTGGCTTTCTTATCGATGTCTTCAGAGTAATAGGCACCATCAACCAGAGCGGTTACTTCATCCTTTTCTACCGGTAGTTTGAAAATGGTATCTTCCGCGAATTTCTGATCACTGTAGGTATTTTGTTGTAAGTCATACCCGGTTATCATTCTATTCTTATCATCAAATTTCTCTACTAGATTAGCCGTGTAACCGATGTGTTTCTGCTTCCCTTTTTTACGGTAGGTGGCATCCGGATCAGTAGGGTTTTGCAAGGAATCAGGAGCTATCTCGAGAGAAGTTTTGATCCTGCCTTTTCTGGTTTGCTCTTATAACATCCGGCTAAGAAGTGTAAACTCTTCGGTCTTGCTTATCTCTATATCCTTTCGACAAAACTGGTGGTATGTAGTGCATGCTGGTACCTGATATCAAACATGAGAGAATCAAGGGCTTCTTCGTCTGACTGGTTAAAGATCTCCCTTAGGATAAGCAGTCCGAAATAGACATTTACCGGATTGTTAGGCTGGGAGGCTGGATAATCACTGTATAACAAGCTAAACCTTTCTTCCTCGATAAAAGGGAAGATCTTTTTCGTGAAGGTTTCGGCCCAGGAATCCTGGAGATGTTTTCTCTCTCTTTCGGTCAGTGAAAATAGGGAATCATGAATAGCCATCAGTTGTGCCTTATTTGGCTTTAAGGACATGGGCAGCCTCCTTATTTATGGTTATTTTTTATGATTCATTATACCATAAAAGGCCAATAAAATAAAGGGTTTTAGCCATTTTTGCTACTTAAGTTTTCAAGGTGCTATAAGTAAAATACCTAAATCAGTTGCTTAGTATTAGCTGATGCTATCTGGTTTCATTGGTACTATTTTTGAAATATGGATACTTCGGGTATTTTTTGGGTTGTAATTATGCAATTATATTATACTAAGTATTTTT